>JAZQHX010000203.1:0-5992 GCA_045540835.1 Acutalibacteraceae bacterium
TTCTACGGCTTTACGAATCAGGTGACGGTTTTACAGTTTATCCCGGTCACGGTCCTGCAACTACTGTAGGCCACGAAAAGCAATCAAACCCTTATGTCAGGATATAAAAAATGAATTTATGTTTTATTAACCATAATTACAGATATGAGCTTGAAAAGCTTTGCAGAATTTTTTTACCTTTTGAAAAAATTCAATTTTTTGATGTTGTCACTTTATCCGAGCTTTGTGCTGTAACCGAGCTTATGAATAACAACAAAGCTTATGCAAAGCTTTATATTGCAGGTAAAAGCTATGAGTGTGAATTAGCTTTGGACAGTAGTGCAGAGCAAGAAAAGGAAGAGGAGTTAAAGCTCGCTTTATGCCTTTATGACTGCTTTACAAGGGCTACAGGGTATTATCCGCAATGGGGTATACTTACGGGCGTTCGTCCTGCTAAGCTTTTTTCACGCCTTACAAAAAAAGACGGTATAACCAAAACCGAGGAATATTTTAAAAATTCTTTAAAGGTAAGCGATAAAAAGATTTCGCTTTGTAAAGAGGCTGTAAAGGGTGAAAACGATATAACATCACTCTCAAAAGCAGACTCTTTCAGTCTTTACATATCGGTTCCGTTTTGCCCGTCACGCTGTTCCTACTGTTCCTTTGTATCCCATTCCATTGAGCAGGCAAAAAAGCTAATACCACAGTATGTAAGGCTTTTGTGTCAAGAAATAGAATATACGGGTAAAATTGCAAGGGAACTTAAATTACGGCTCCATACGGTTTATATCGGCGGTGGCACACCTACAACACTTTCTGCTGAGCAACTAAAGACCGTTATGGATACAATAAAAAACAGCTTTGATTTGACTACTTTGAGTGAATACACCGTAGAAGCAGGTCGCCCCGACACCATAACCGAGGATAAGCTTATTGCAATAAAAAACGGCGGTGCTACCAGAATAAGTATAAATCCGCAGACAATGAATGATTCTGTACTTAAAGCAATTGGCAGACGGCACACAGCGCTTGATACTGTTAATGCCTTTAAATTAGCCAGAAGTCTGGGATTTAATAATATAAATATGGATTTAATTGCAGGACTTCCAACAGATAATTTTGAGAGCTTTTCTGATACAGTAAAAAGTGTAATTTCGCTTAATCCCGAAAGTGTTACTGTACATTCGCTTTCAATGAAACGTTCTTCAAATATGTCGGTAGGAGGAGAACTTCCCGAAATAGAAATCGGAAAAATTGCTGATAAAATGGTAGATTTTGCCCACGATGAATTGTCAAAAAACGCAATTTTGCCGTATTATATGTATAGACAGAGCAAAACGGTCGGTAATCTCGAAAATGTAGGCTATGCAAAAAAGGGTGCGGAATGTCTTTACAATGTTTACATTATGGACGAAACTCATTCTATTTTAGCCTGCGGTGCTTCGGCTGTTACAAAGCTGAGAGAACCAAACGGAGACTATATTGACAGAATATTTAACTATAAGTATCCGTATGAATATATAGACCGTTTTAGTGAAATTTTATCCCGAAAGGACGGTATAAGTAAGTTTTATGCTAAATTCTCTGCCGGAAATTAACTTAGCTTCGCTTAATCCTTCACAGTTTATCAAAAATGCCGAAAAGGGTTATTTAAAAGAGGTTTATGATGCCGCAAAACGTATTGCTGATAATGACAGTATAAAGATTGTAGCTTTAGCAGGTCCCTCTGCTTCGGGAAAGACTACTACTGCACATATTTTGTGTAAGCGTCTTGAGGTAATCGGCGAAAAACCGATTGTTGTATCACTCGATGATTTTTATTTACCACCCGAAAAGCTTCCCGCTTTGCCGGACGGTAGACTTGATTATGAATCGGTAAATTCGCTGAATTTAGAACTTCTTAAAAAATGCTTTAACGAGATTGTTAAATTTGGCAAAACAATACTGCCTAAATACGATTTTACGGTTAAAAAGAGCATAGAAAATCATACCCCGATTGACATTACAGACGGAGGAATTTTAATAGTTGAAGGGCTTCATGCCTTGAATCCGATTATTACCGATTTAGTGCCGAGGGAGAATATATTCAAGACTTATATCAGTGTAAACTGTTCTATAACAGATAATTTTGGTGAACAGCTTTTATCGAGCCGTCAAATACGCCTTGTCAGACGAACTCTCAGAGATAGAATTTTCAGGGATTCGTCGGTCGAAAAGACTTTATCACTCTGGAACGGTGTTGTTGAGGGTGAACGTAAATATCTTTATTGCTATAAAAACACCGCCGATGCACAGATAAGAACACTTCATCACTATGAACCCTGTGTTTACCGTGACGAGTTTGTAAAATTGCGCTCCGAAATCACTAAGGATACGGTTTGCTATGAATATTTTATGCGGACGGTTAATGCAATTGAAAAATTCAAAAGCCTTCCGATGTCAGTAGTACCCGAAAAATCACTTATAAGAGAATTTATAGGAAACGATATAAAGTAAGGAGAAAATAATTATGGATTTTTTTGATGATGCTTTGAATAAGGCAAAAGAAGCCTTTGATATTGCCAGACAAAAGACAAATGAAGCGGTACAAACAGGAAAGCAAAAATTCGATATTGCTTCAATTGAAAATAAGCGTTCAAAGGATTACGAAGCTTTGGGAAAGCTTTATTTTAATTCCATTAAGGACAGCGAAATCGAGGATAATGATGTATTAGCTTTGGTTAATGCCATTAAGGATAAAACTCAAAAAATTGCCGAGTTGAGAGAGGAAATCAATACTGCTAAAAATAAGCGTTGCTGTCCTAATTGCGGTGCAGCAGTAGATAATATTTCACTTTACTGCAATATCTGCGGAGAAAGGCTGGAAAAATAAATGAATAGTCTTAAAATTGGTATTGTTGTTGCCGATGTTGACGAATATAAAACCTTAGCAGACTATATTTCGACAATTACTGCAAAAGAATATAGCTATTTGCAAAGAAAAGGACATATATTCAATGTTACAACCGATAATGGTACAGCAGCTGTTATGTCGCTGCTTTGCGGTATAGGTAAGGTTAATGCGGCGGCGGCTACCGCTCATTTGATTGATGAAGGCTGTAATGTTATACTAAATTATGGTCTTTCAGGCGGTATTGACGGCGTAAGACGTGGCGAAATAATGATTTGTGACCGCTTTTTAGAGCACGATTTTGACTTGACAGGTATTGGGTATAAGCTTTGCGAAAAGCCGGGTCAAAAATACATTTATGAGGCTGACACTTCACTTTTAAAGCTTTTCGGTGAGTTTTTGCCAGAGGTTAAGTGCGGTACTGCTGTTACTGGTGACAGATTCGTTTGTGACGAGGATTTAAGAATTCGCCTAAAAACCGATTTTTCTGCAATGTCCTGCGATATGGAAACCGCCGCCATGGCCTATGTATGCGATTTTTCAAATACACCATTTTTAGCTTTGCGCCGTATTTCCGATGATGCAGGCGACAATGCGGTTGACAGCTATAAAGAAATGAACACTTCAAATGAAACGGTTTTGAGTGATTTGATTATAGATTTCTGCAAAAAGATAATTGACAGTGGTCTATACGGACAAGCTAAATGAAAAAAGGTATAAATAAGGAGCAAACCTTTACTCAGGGTGCGGCAGTTTTACTTGTATCAACAATCCTTGTAAAACTTATCAGCGCTTTCTTCAAGATACCGCTATCACACGATTATTGTCTTGGGGATTTAGGATTTGGTTATTTTTCATTGAGCTATGACATTTATATCCCAATTTACACCTTGGCAACTTCAGGTTTTCCGGTTGCGATTTCTAAGATAATGTCGGACTATTCTGCCTGCGGCAGGGAAGATGACGCCAATAAAGCCTTCAAACTTTACAGAAATATTATGCTCACTTTAGGTATATTAGGTTTTTTGGCAATTCTGCTTTTCTCTGAGCTCGGTATTTTTCAGCTTAACAGTACGGAAAGTGTATCCTATACCTTTGTTGCCATGGCACCTGCTGTTGTTTTTTGTTGTCTGTCTTCGGTATATAGGGGAGCATTTGAGAGCAAAAGGAATATGACACCTACTGCCGTTTCGGGTATTATAGAGGCACTTGCTAAGGTATTTTTGGGCTTTGTCTCTGCCTTTGTTACAGTAAGGCTTACCAACAATCTCTTATACGGTGCAGCGGCGGCTATGGCTGGAATTAGTCTTGGAACAGGAATTTCTTTTTTGTACCTTAAATTTTCCTATTCTTCCACTTATAAGGCTGATTATAGCAAAAATAAGAGCGAAAAAAACAGCGGACTTCTAAAAAATCTTATAATTATTTCTTTGCCGATTGTTTTTTCCTCGCTGTCTGTCAGCCTAATTTCACTGATTGATGCTTTGACAGTAAATTTTCAGTTATCTGAAATGATGGGTAAACATTTTAATGTTATTGCTGACAGTTTCAGCTTTTCGGGTGACTTAACAGCCGATACATTACCAACCTTTTTATACGGGCTTAGAAGTAAAGCTTACACCGTTTTTCATCTTGTACCTACCTTTACTTCTGCACTTGCTGTAAGTGCTCTGCCATCTTTAACAGCAGCATTTTCTGCAAACAATAGGGAAGAAGCAAAGAAAAATACATCTTCTCTAATTAAGTTTTCGTCAGTTATTGCATTTCCTTTAGGTTTTGGTATGATATTTGTAGGAAAACCCGTAATGAGCCTACTTTACAGTGACAATACGGCTTTAAGCGGTGGGATAATGCTTGCAGTCTACGGATTTGCGGCAATTACCGCAGGATTGACAATTGCCTTTACAACATTACTGCAAGCAAAGGGTAGGCAAAATATTGCATTTATAAATTTTGCTTTTGGACTTGTGCTAAAGCTTATTTTAAATATTGTTTTAGTCGGTATGCCAAAGCTTAATATTTACGGGTCGGCTATAAGTACGGTTGCTTGCTATTGTTTTGTTTTAGCACTCGATTTTGTTATTATTTTAAAATCGGGTTTGATGCCTGGTATTAAAAATACAATCATAAAGCCAATGCTTGCCGCTGTTTGTTGTGGCTCTGTCGCATTTTTTATAACCCTATTTTCGCAGGCAAAACTTGTGGTTTTATTAGCAGTAATAGTGGCGGCGGTTGTGTATATTTTTGTTTTACTGCTATTAAAAACATTTAGTGCAACCGATTTGTATGGCTTGCCTTTTTCTGAAAAACTGATTAAAATACTGAAAATTTCTTGATTTTACGCTTAATTTTCTTGAAAAATGAGAAAAAATGCGTAAAAAAATTAAAAATTTGCTAAAATCTATTGATTTTTAGTGAAAAGTATGGTAAAAATAGATAGTACAAACTTTTAGTTTGCACAAGATTGGCTAACTAACGAGTAAAACGTTAAAAAAATTTTTTGGAGGTTCTAAAAATGAACAAAACAGAATTAGTTGCTGCTATTGCAGAAAAATCAGGCATTGCTAAGAAGGACGCTGAGAAGGCACTTGCTGCTTTCGTTGACACAGTTGCTACTGAGCTCAAGGCTGGCGGTAAGATTCAGCTCGTAGGCTTCGGTACATTTGAAGTACGTGAGCGTGCAGCACGTGAGGGTATCAATCCTCAGACCGGTGCAAAGATTGCTATCGCTGCTTCTAAGAATCCCGTATTCAAGGCTGGTAAGGCTTTAAAGGATTCCATCAACTAATTAAAAGGTTAAAAGTTAATGCCGCCTTTTTGGCGGCTTAATTTTTTGGAGAAGTTTTATGAGATTAGACAAATATTTGAAGGTATCGAGAATTATTAAAAGACGTACCGTGGCTAACGAAGCCTGTGATGCAGGAAGGGTTATTGTGAACGGCAAGGTGGCACGTGCTTCTTACGATATTAAAGTAGGAGACATAATTGAGATAGCTTTCGGTACGAGAGATTTTAAGGCAGAGGTTTTGACCGTTACTGAGACGGTTCGCAAGGACGATGCCGCTTCAATGTACAAAATAGTACAGTAGTTAAAATTCAATATTGTTAATAATTGCGCCTTAC
>JAZQHX010000204.1:0-5492 GCA_045540835.1 Acutalibacteraceae bacterium
ATTATGATTATACTTTCTTATTTAGTTCTCTGCAATTGATTATTATGTTCAAAAATATAATTATATTGCTGTTTTTTAACATACAAATTCCATCGGTTTGCAAAAACTTTCAGCAAAACAACTATAAAAAAAGCAAAAGCAGTTTTTCTTCAAGTTGAAAAACTGCTTTTGCAATATAATCAAAAAATGCGTATTACTGACCCAAAGCCGAGTGCATTCGGTTCCACATTTCACCGTATCCTTCACTCGCAGGGGTTACAGGTTTAGGAATTGTATTCTTTTCGTCAACCACAATACTGCCGTTTTTATCCATTACAATGACCCTTGTACCTAAAACCAGAGCCTCTTGTATATTATGGGTTATGAAAATAACCGTAACATTAGCCTCTTTATGAATAATCTGCAATTCTGCCTGCAGCTTGTTTCTGGTCATAGCATCAAGTGCGGCAAAAGGCTCGTCCATAAGAATTATATCAGATTTAAGCGCCAAAGCCTTAGCGATTGCGACACGCTGCTTCATACCACCCGAAAGCTCATGTGGATACAGCTTTTGCTTGCCGTCAAGGTCTACCTTTTTAAGCGCATCATCAGAGATTTCCTTAAGCTTTTTCTTATCCTTCAAGCCCTGAACCTTAAGGGGATACTGTATATTCTTTTCTACCGTTTTCCAGGGATAAAGCTGGTTAAAATCCTGAAAAACCATCATACGGTCGGTGTCGGGCTTTGTCACGAGCTTACCGTTTGAAGTAATCGTACCCTCAAAATCCTCAAATCCTGCAATACAGCGGATAAGGGTAGATTTTCCGCAACCCGAAGGGCCTAAAATACACAAAAATTCGCCCTTTTCAATTTCCAAATCAATTCCCTTTAATATATTGGTAGCAACCTTTTGGGTATAATAGGTCTTTTTAAGATTTTTAACCTGCAATATAGCATCACTCATCTTATCATACCCCACTTTCTTACAGTATGCTTTTCAATATTGGCAAAAATGCCGTACTCAACAATTACACCTACAAGGATTATAAGAATCAAAGCCGCATAAATGCTTTCGTAGCTTATCCAGACGGTACGTGCGTTGTTTATATAGGTTCCTATTCCTGCCGCCTGAGCCGCACCAAAAATCATTTCTGCAGAGATGAGACCTCTCCAGGCTCTCGCCCAGCCTACACGCACACCCGAAATAATATTAGAAAATGAGGACGGAATATAAATTCCGAAAATCAGTCCGATTTTGTTAAGACCTATATTTCTACCCGATTCAATATGCATTTTAGGTACAGATTTAAAGCCGTCGATTATATTTCTCGACATAGGCCATACAACCGAATGAACAACCAGAACTATAATAATTGTAGCCGTATCACCTATTGTGATAATAAGAATCGGCATAAGTACAACTGCAGGCAATAAATCGCAAATTGATACAATAAGGTTGTACACCGTATTGAATATTTCGCTCGCTACTGACAGTCCCGAGAATATAAACGCCAACACCATACCTATACCTAAACCCTCGGCAATAAGGGTAAGGGATTTTCCGAGGTACTGCAGTACTGGACGCTGTGTGCTTAAAAACATATCCTCGTACAAGGTAGAAAGTATCTCCCCTAAACGTGGGAAAGCCATAATATCACGCTTTATTGCATACCATTCCCAAAAGCATAGGAAGGCTACAACAAATATTAACTGAACCGCAATTTTTTGATATTTTTTCATATCAGTCTCCCTTTACATTTGAATAGGTAAGCTGCTCAAACGTAACCGCTTTTTCCATAAACTCTGCACGGTGCATAAATTCAGCCATTTGTGCAGCACCTTTTAATTCACCGAAAAACATTGAGGTTTCGTCTCTTAAATCGGCAAGTGTAGTCTCAACATCCTGACCTAAATGCTCTGCAACAATTTCAGCAGTTTCCTGCTCGTTTTCGTTTATAAACTTTATTGCGTCCGAAAAGGCTTCGGTTACTGCTTTGAAAAGCTCGTTATTCTTTTCCTCAAGCTTTGTTGAAGCAAGGGCTACAAGGAAGGTGTTTCCGTCAGGCCAGATTTCATTTACCGCCTTGATTTCGCTGTATTTCTCGTTTTCTCTTTCTCTGTTTATATAAGGTGACGAAGTAAGATGCAGCTTATAGGTTCCTGCCTCTAATGCGGCAAAGCCTTCGGCGTGCGCCATTTTTACAATATTATTATCAAGTGCATGCGCATCACCCAATTCCTTTTCACAAGCCATAGCAAGCAGAATATGCTGAATCGAACCAATGTTTACAAGCGCAATCTGATTGTTCTTTATATCTGCAAGGGTTTTAATGTTTTTATCGCTTGTCATAAGACCGTGAGACTGCGAGCAAAGACCGCTTATGATTTTTGCGGGAATTTCATTAGATACGGCAGAGATAGCAGGTGCTATTCCCATACAGCCTATATCTATAGTACCTCCTATAATACCGGTATTTATATCTGCACCCGAATCGAGCTTTTGGAAATTAACCTCAACCTCTTTACCGGTTGCCGCCTTATACTTTTCCTCAATTAAATCCTTAGCTTCAAGGATATGAACGGGAGCATAACCTATACCGCCCTGATAGGCAATATTAAGGGTGGCTTTTTCTCCGTCTTTACTGTCAGCACCGCCGCAAGCCGCAAGGCAAAAAACAAGGCATAATGACAATACAATTGCTGTGATTCTTTTAAAAGTTTTCATAAACTTTTCCTCCAAATTTATATTTGATTTTTCAATATTTCTATCAAGGCTTCGCAGGCAACGGGCATAAACAGTTCCTTATTATAGGCTATATAAATATTGCGTCCCGAAATAATGTCAGGAAGCGGATAGACACATAAGCGCTGTGAATTTACATTTTCTCCTAATGCATATTCAGATGCTACACATATTCCCTCTCCAATTAGTGCCATTTTTACCGCAGTTGACACCTGGTTTACCGTCACCTTATTCTCGGGTGCGATACTGTATTCAAAAAAGAATTTTTCCATTTGCTCACGCAAGGGCTGACCTTCCTCCAAAAAGACGAAGTTTTCCCCGTCAAGCAAGGAATAATCAAATATATTTCCCGAAAAATCGGGCTTTACCTTATACTCTGCAAGCTTTTCGTTTATAGGATTATCATTAGGTATACATAAATAAACCTTTTCCTTTTTAATTAGGAATTTTTCAAAATTATCGGGTATTTCCTCACTTGTGCTGATAAAACAGTTAACCTCACCCTTTAAAGCCATATCTATAAGCTCTGATAAAGGAGAGCATTTAATTGCTACGCTGTAATTAGGATTTTGCTCCCTTAGCTTTATCACAGCATCGGTAACCATTGATTCAACATAAGCTACAGGACCACCGATTATAGCCTTGCTCCCCAATTCTGTACGGTAGCTTTCCAATCTCTGATTAAAATCATCCGACAAAACCTGCATTTTTTTAATATAGTCATAATAAAGCTCGCCTTCGGGTGTAAATGTAATGGGAACTCTTTTACGATTAAAAATTTTAAAACCGAGCTCATTTTCAAGTGCCGTAAGCCCCGAACTTAAAGCAGGCTGTGAAATTCCAAGCTGTGCCGCCGCTTTACTTAAATTCCCCTGCTGTACAATCATAATAATGTAATTATCGTAAACTCTTCTATCCAAACATATCACCTTTTGCTTATATGTTATAATTAAATACTTATATAGTATAATCATCAACTAATAAAATGTCAAGCATTTATTAAAAAAGCAGCCACCAACGGTGACTGCTCACAAAATATTTTGAATTATTTGATGTATTTATCAAGATTTGAATCCGAATCCAGAACGGACATTATAATATAAAGTCTCGGAATATGGAAAGGTCCTTTAAATATATTACCTTTAAGCTCTGTCGAAACAGTATTATCGTAATGCAGATAACCGTACCATTCGCCGTCCTCGTTATCCACAAAATTTTCTTTGCAGTATGACTTGATTTCTTCATATACTGTAAGGTATTTCTCTTTCCCCGACAATAAATATGCCAGACGCAAAGCAATCATTGCTTCACATTGAGGCCACCACAGCTTCATATCCCATTCAAGCTGTACGGGAGGCTTGCCGTCAATATCGCAAAAGGCAATTATACCGCCGTGTTTTTTATCTATGCCCAAAGGCAAAGTAATATCAATTATTTCCATTCCTTTGTTTATTACCGACTCATTATTTGTAATAATGCCTTCCAGCATAACAAACCAAGCTGCCTCCAAAGAATGACCCGGGTTTACAATTCTGCCCGAAGGAGAATCTACAAATTCACCTGAAATTGAAACGCTCTCAAGCAATCCTCTTTCGGTTAAAAAACCGCCGTTTAATATTTCGTTCAGGCATTCGCCTGCAATTTGATTGTATTTTTCTTTGTTCTCATTTTCAAGACTTCGCATTGTCTGTGCGGTAGAAAGCATTATCATAATAGGAGAAAGTGCCTTCATTTTCTGATTTTCGGGATTTATTTTAGGTGTTGTCTTGCGTATTCCCTTAAAGCACTCATAAGCAACGGTAAAATACTGCTCTGCCTTTTCGAGCGCTTCTTCTTTGCCTGTTGCTTTATAATACTCTGCACAGCCTATTGCCGCAAAGGTTTCGGAAAAATAATATCTGCGCTTTTGAAGCTCTCTGCCGTCATTAGTTACAGTAAAATACATTCTTCCGTCCTTATCGGTGCATTTAGGTAAAAAAGAATAAATGCAATCTGCCGCCTTCAGGTATTCGGGATTTTTGTCTATTGTATTATACGCCTTGCAAAAGCTCCAAAGAGCACGTCCTTGAAACCATACGCTTTTATCCGTGCCGTAAATTTCAGCCTTTTTGTCAAGCTGGGTATAAATTCCGCCGTTTTCGTAATCGATTGCATTATTAAGCCAAAAAGGCAGAATATTATTAAGTAGTTCTTTTTTAAATTCCATTGTTATTTCTCCTTATCTTAAGCAAATTTTACATAATTTCTTAAAGCCACTTCGTTTATAATAGCTTTATAGTCTCTGTCACAATCCCAAAGCATTTCGGAATATAGCGCTATCGGAAACATTATGTTTTCTTCAAACATTCCGTCCTCTGCCAGGGCAGTAATATATAAATCCCCTTTCTTAATTCTTGTTAATTCCCTTATCATTTCATAAGCCTTGTCGGCATTGGTAAGCCAGTAAGCCTGCAAGTATTTCCAAATCTTACTTTTGCGTACAATACGACTGTTTTTATAAAATTCCGTTCCTGTACCCATAAAGAAAGAACCGTCAATATGCTTAAACTCGCCCCAATCAAGCTTTGTAAAGCCCTTAATAACAACACCGTATTTGTCATTTTCACCTCTCAGAACTGCCGTTTTAAGGGAAAAATCCAAAGTGGAATCAAAATTATCCAAATCACTCGGCAGATAAGAAAACGGAAACGCACCGCAATTTTCCCAGACAATTCTTATACGGCTGTCCACATTCTTAATATAATCAAGTTTCTCACTTACCGAGTTTGCG
>JAZQHX010000205.1:0-26431 GCA_045540835.1 Acutalibacteraceae bacterium
CAGGTAACAAAACGGTCAACCCAATCCCAACCGTAGGTGCATTGCATACGGCGGGTATACATTCGTTCGGTAGTAAAAGCCGCCTCTAACGCAGGCTTTCCCTCAACCTCTTTGACCGCCGAACGGAAATCAACCCTTAAAATATTATCTTTATTTTTAAGTTTCCCGTCGATATTAAATCTGTACTCAATAAACATATCGTCGGCACTACCGATTTTCTCCCCATTGAGATAAATATCGCAGTAGGTATCGAGCCCCTCAAAAACAAGTTGAGCCCACGGGCATTCGACCGCATCAAAGCGACAGCTATAAGAAAAATCGCAATCCTCTATCCAACTGTATTTTTTATTATTATCCCTTTGGTATAAATCCTTTATAATACCGTTTGCCATTAAATCAGTGTGAACACAGCCCGGTACCTTTGCTTCTAATTCGCCTATTGTCTCCCCCGACAATATCCAGTTTTTATCCAAATAAATTTTCTTCATATTAAAACGCCCATTTTAAAATTTATATAAATATTTTCCGAAAATATAAATAGGTACTGCCGACCAACCGTGACAAAGACTTCCTGCCTTTTCGAAATCATCTGCCCCCAGTTCGGTTTCCCAAAAGGTCTGACAGCCCTTGTCTATCATATTACCCCAGACCTTTTCTATATTATCTATTACAAAGCTGAGGTTCTTTTTATCCGCCTTAATAAGTGCCTCGTAAACATAAATCGTCATTGAAAGGGTACTGCGTACAAAATCACCGTTTATAATATGCTGTGTTACCGCATTTACCTTATCATCAGGCACTGCATTAACATAAAGCATCAGCCCTTGAGTTAATTCGTGCATAGGCTTTTCACCCAAACGGGTGCAGTATGCCTTTTCCTGCTCGCACCAAAAAAATTTATCAATCGCTTTATTAAGCGCTTTGCTTTTGCCATTATAAAGCTCTGCTTTATCGGCTTTTCCGAGCATTTCACAAAGCTTTGAAAAACAGGAAAAAGCGTCCGACACAAATGCATTAAGGGGGGATTCATAAATATCGTCGGTTATTGCAGCAAAGCTGTCAAGCTCATCTACAAGACCGTCAAGCCCCTTATTCCACTCATAAAAATTCCACATACCCTCGCCTTTAAAAGCAGGAATAAGTCCGTTTTCTGTGATTCTGCCGTCAAAGCCGTTTACAATACTTTCGAGTGTACCGAACAATTCCTCCGCTAAAGATAAATCACCCGAATAAAGCACATATTCGTAAATTTCACGCACAAAAACCGCCGTAAACGCAGGAATATTTACTATAACCTTACCCGGTGGGCAAAGCTCCAAAAGCCCGTTTTCCATAAGCGAATGTGCCATAAGGCGGAAGTTAGCCGCAGGGAATTCAAACTCCGAAAATGCATAATATCCGCAAAGACATTGCACACGGCTATCCATAGTATAAAGCGCCTGCTCACGCCAAGGGCAATCCTCGTAATGCTCGTGCATACAAAGCGATAGAGTATTAACCCCTATATCGTAGATTTTTTTGTGAAGCGGATTTTCTATTTTAACGTCTTTTATATTTAAAGGATAGTGCTGGCGATGTATACCCGCATACTGTACAGCACCCGAATCTGAATATATATAGAAGCATAAATAGCGAAGTCCCAAACGGAAAAGCGGATAGAAAAATTCGTTTTTCCCCTCTTTTGCTGTAAAGCTGAAACAGAAATTCCGCCCACCTACATAGGTTCTGACACGTCCGTCGTCCAAATGTTCGCCAAAGCCGATAAGCACCTGCGTGCCCTTTGGCAAATCAAAACAAAAGGACAAAAGTCCTGCCGATTCGTCGCAATCATACAAAAGCCATACGCCGTCACTCTCTTCACCGTCGGTTTGCCAGCAAAGTCCGTTATCTTCTTTTAAAAGCGCATTCTTATCACATTCGGTAAGGTCAGCCTTCATCATTCTTACAGCCTTTGCAAGCTGTTTTTCGTTATCTATAAATGTACCGCAGGAAATAAGTCTTCCCGAAAGTTCCTTTTCGGTTACAAGCTTTTTAACGGGACGTGGATTAAGGCATTTTTCCTTGCCTGCCAAAACCGAGGGTTTAAAATCCGTCGTTTTGGCCGTAGCATCAAAATCAAGGGTAAACCCTAACTGACGGGTAACCTTTTCGCAAAGACCCAAAACACGATTATCCTCTGCCGAAAGACAGTCCACGTCCGACGATAAAAGACATTTTTCACCCTCATAAACCGAGAAAATAATTCCCGGAATCAAGCTGCTGCGTGTGGAAAAATCGTCTCCCGCAACATAATGCCAGACCGCCAGCTCGTTTTCGCCCTCACAACAGAAATCGGTAATATCTATGGTATCATAAAACTGCCAATCCTCGTAATCGTCATACTGTCCCGCATCGGCAAAGTTTCCGTTTATGTATACCGCATACTGAGTATGCGCCGCAATATAAAGCACTGTTTTTTGCTTTTCATATACGGAAAAAGACGTTTTATATAAAAACGCCTTATCCATTATTTTATCGGTTTTAACATCGGCTAAAATCCACTTAGCATTGCAAAAAGGGGTCATTTATAACTCTCTCCTGTCAAAAGCTCCTCTACATAGTTCGTATCGGTGTTTATTATACGCACTCCTGCGCCGTATTTTATTCTGCGGTTAATTTCCCGTGCTGTAAAACGGCGGTTAATATCAGATATGTCGTCAATATACAAAATATCGTATTTTTCACGGTTTTCGATTACTTTAGCTAACGCTAACGGATAAACCAGATCCCCTGCCGCCATATTGGTAAGTAAGCAGAAATCCTCAGCGCCTACTACCGAATCGGATATTTCTTTCAAGACCGCTTCAATGCTTATTAGTCCTACAACCGTACCCTTTTCCTTGTAATACTCAATATCATTTTCATTGTGTACAATAAATCGCTTATTAACATTTTTATCGGGCGCTAAAACCGAGTAATCGGCTTTAGCGTTTATTTCGGATTTATTATCGGTAAGGCAAACACTACCACGGCTTTCGAGCTCTTTTACCAAAGCCGAAACAAATGTGGAATCCTTTTCCGCTCCCAAAACAGTAATTACTCCCTTTTTAAACTCAATATTATAAAAGTAATCCATATCTGCTCACCTATCCTATGTTAGCATCCTTATAGTAAAATGCTCCTATATAATTATGTCCCTTGCAGTCAAGTCCCCTGTAATCCTTATCGGCACATTCGGGGAAATGCTTGCCCATTCTGAGCAAGGGCGAATTCCATTCGGGCAAAAATCCCTCTGTGCGAAGTCTCGTTCCGGGAACTTCACCGTCACCCTTTAATGCAGGATTGAGATTATATGTATTGTTTATATCTGCAATATTTTCATATTCGGGAAGTCTTGGGAAATTATAGAAAAGATTGTTTTCAAAGGTAAGCTTGCCCGAATACTCAAAGTCATTCCAGTTGTTTGTGCTTTCGGAATAGAAAAGATTATTGTAAAAATAAATATCCCTTGGTGGTCCTACAAGCATATAGTCACAAACTCTAAAGAGCTGAAAACGTTTTTTATTAGAAGTATAAATGGTATTATTAACATAATAAATATTCCGCATTGTAGCAGAAATTGTGAAAATGGGGTCGTCACGATTCAGAGCATCATTAACACTTAAATTATTACGTATAATATTGTTATACATAGAATCCTTATTATTGCACCCACTGCAAACCAGCATAAAACCGCCCTCATTATCGTGGCTGTAGTTATACTGATAAATATTATCTATATTGCATTGGTCTATATCGAAACCCTCACCGTCACCGCCGTATTCGTGACCCGTGAATGCCGCCTCGTTATACTGGACAACAGCCCCTGTGCAGTTCATAGTCCAGATAGCAACATTGCTGTTACCAACCCTTGACATACAGTTAGCATAAAAGGCTTTGTTGTGCTCAAGTAATGCATTCTCACAGCCTATGCAAACAATACCGTCACCGTGGGCGTGGTCTACAATATTCCAGCCGATATAGACATTTTTATGGGGATACCATTCGTCATTCATACCATCGGCTTTGTTAGCCATCCAGTTAAGGGTATTTTTAAAGCGGTTATTCCATTGACCGCCCAGCCATATACCCGTGCGATTGATATTTTCGAGGGTATTGTTTTCTATCCTTAAATTTTCGTACCAGGTGGGTGCCTCACGGTTGGTTTCAACCGAAATACCGCCTGCGTGATGATGCCACGGTGTCTGAGGTGCACGGTCTCTTGGACCTAACTCGTTTATTGTCCATACATCGTGAATAAAACAACCCTTTATGCAAACATCCCTTGTAGCACCATGAATTCCGCTTTTAAGCATTATGCCGTACATACCTTCAGGGTTCGATATTTCAATATCCTCTACCGTTACATATTCTCCATAAACGGCTAACGAGTACTCCGAGCCATCGTCGGTTATTATAGCAGGTTTTTTAAGTCCCTGACCGTAAGCCGAGACTTCAATGGGTGAAAATTCCTCACCGCTGTCCTTAATAATAAGGTGGTCGGAGAAAACGCAACCCCTTTTAAGCAGGATTTTATCCCCTGCCGACAGCTTGATTTCATTAAGTTTAGTAAAGCTTTTAAAGGCTTTTTCAGGACTTAAACCGTCATTTTCGTCCTTTCCCTTTACTGAATCCACAAAATAAGTCGACATAACTTAAACCTCCCGACTCTCATCAGCCTATCTACAAAGTATTTCGGTATCACCGCTATCGGTATTTATAATGCGGATACCTATTCCGTTTCTTATATTCTTTGCAAGCTCACGTGCTAAGAATCTTTTGCTTACGGTATTTACACCGTCTATAAATAAAAGGTCATATTTTTCTCTTTCGGTTACCGCTTTTGCAAGAATAAAAGGAAAAACCAATTCATCGGGCGAAACATCGGCAAAGTAGCACAAATGCTCATATCCCTTTACCACATCGGATATTCGTCTTTCCATAGCATCAATGTTGATAACCCCGATTATAAAGCTGTCCTTTTTATAAAGTTCTGCTTCACTATCGCTGTGGACTATGAAATATTTGCCGTCCAGCGTATCGGGTGCTGAAATTTCACATTTTTCCCGACCGTTTTCCTTTAAATATTCACCCAAAGCGGTCACAAAAGCTGAATCCTTTTCTGCCGATAAAACGGTAATTTTTTTCTTTTCAAAGCTTAATCCGTCAAACAATTTCATAATGCTACCTATCCTATATTAGCGTCTTTTAAATAAAATGCGCCTATATAATTATGCCCTTTGCAATAGAGACCTCTGTAATCCTTATCGGCACAATTGTCGAAATGCTTTCCTGCACGCAAAAGGGGCGAATTCCATTCGGGTATAAAGGAATCGGTTTCCAAACGTGAGCCGACAGCCTTCCCGTCACCCTTTAAAGCAGGCTCTGTATTATAAAAATTGCCCGTTTCGGTTATGTTGTCTTTTTCGGGGAGTGCAGGCATATTATACATAAAATTACTGTCAAAAACAAAGCTGCCGTTAGCCATAAAGCAGTTCCAGTTGTTACCGCTCACAGAATAAAACAGATTATTACCGAACAGCACGTCCTGCGGCAAACCTACATTAGCATAGTCAGCCACCTGCATAAAGCGGTATCGGTTTTCGACAGAAGTATAAACCGTATTGTTAAGCACCGAAACATTATGCATAGCACCCGTAAAGTTAAATAGTGCCGAATCACGTCTGTTAGCATCATCAACGCTTAAATTATTTCTTATAATATTATCGTGGTGTGACTCTTTGGAATTGCAGACAATGTTGCAAACAAGCATAAAACCGCCCTCATTATGATGGCTGTAATTATACTGAACAACCGTATTGTTACTGCAATTGTCTATATCGAAGGCTTCGCCGTCTCCGCCGTATTCGAGACCCGTGTACGCCACCTCGTTATACTGAATAACCGCACCGTCACAGCACATAGACCAAAGTCCTGCGTTACAGGCGCCAACCCTTGACATACAGTTAGCATAGTAAACCTTGTTGTGCTCCATTAAAAGATTGCGACAGCCTATTCCGATTATGCCGTCCCCGTGAGGGTGGTCAACGGTATTGTAAGCAATATACACATTCTTGTGAGGATACCACGGGTCATTCATACCCTCTGCCTTATTTGTAACCCACGGAAAAGAATTCTTGAAACGGTTAAACCACTGACCGCCCAGCCATATACCCGTGCGGTTGACGTTTTCAATAGAGTTATTCTCAATTACTAAATCCTCGTACCACGTAGGGGCTTCTTTATTTGTTTCAACCGAAATTCCGCCTGCGTGATGATGCCACGCCTCCTGCGGTTTGCGGTCTCTTGGACCTAAATTATTTACTGTCCACACATCGTGAATATAACAGTTTTTAACCGCTACGCCACGTGTAGCACCGTGAATATCACTTTTAAGCTGTATTCCGTAATGCCCTTTTGGGTTTGATACTTCTATCCCGTCAAGCACTACATATTCGCCCTTTATACTCACAGCATATTCACAGTTTTCGGTAATAATTGCAGGCTTATTAAAGCCCTGACCATAGGCAGAAATTTCAATCGGGGCGAACTTACTTCCGCTGTCAGTCAAAGTAAGACTATCCTTAAAAACGCAATCCCTTTTAAGCAGAATTTTATCCCCGCCCGAACACTTTAAGTCACTCAATCTGCCGAGTGTTTTAAAAGCGCAATCAACCGATAATCCGCTGTTACTGTCATTACCCGATACGGCATCTACAAAATAAACCGACATTTAAAATCACCCAACAATACCTGAATTTTCAACGCTGTCAACAAAATATTTCTGTAAAAGCAGGAATATAAGTATAAGTGGTAAAAGTATAAGTAAAACCGCCGTTCCCTTAAACGCCGCCTGAATTGTCGTATTATAGAAGTTATAATCGGCAAAATTAGGGTTAATAGACGTAGCTGTTTCCAAGGATATTCCTGCATAAGACATAGAAAGTGTTTGCTCTTTGAGGTATATTTCCGAGAAGAACAGGTCATTCCATTGCCAAACAAAGGAGAAAAGTGCTACGGTTATAGCCGCATTCATTCCGCCCGGCACCATAATTGTTAAAAAGGTGCGTATTGTACCTGCTCCGTCAACCGTTGCCGCTTCCTCTGTTTCAACCGGCATATTTATAAAGGTTTGCCTGAAAATGTAAATATAAAGTCCGCATTTAATTCCGTTTGCCGTAGCCGCCAGAATAAATATAGGAAGTGATGTATTAAGGAAATTTATCGGCTCGCCCGTTATAAGCTCAAAAATACCGAAAATATCAAAGGCCCTGAAATTAAGGTATTCGGGGAGTATTATAAGCTGGGGAGGCACCAAAAGTGAGAATATTACCCCACCAAACAGAAGATTTCTGCCGGGGAACTTAAATCTTGCAAAGCCGTAGCCTGCCATCATACAGGAAACTAACTGCAAAGCCGTTACCACAAGTGAAATCCAGAAGCTGTTCCAAAGTCCCTCGCCGTAATTAAGGGATTTAAGCATTGCCTTTATTGTATCAAGCGTAAAGGTTTTGGGAATCCATACAACCGAGTTGTCGTACAAATCCTCGGCCGCCATAAAGGCACGGGAAATCATCATAATAAGGGGATACAAAATTGTGTATGCAAAGCCTATGCAGAGAATCGTTCTTACCAAAACATAAGAAGCTCTCGCTGTATGCTTACGCACCGTTTGTGTTTTTTCGAGCGCAGAATGAAACCGCATAAGCCTTATCTCCCTTCATTAAGATATACAATACGTTTATTAACAGCCCACAGTACAACAGCTACTATAATTCCTAAAATCGCAAAGAAAATCCAGGCCATAGAAGCCGAAAGACCGAACTTTGAATTGTTAAATCCAATCTCATATATGTAGTTAAGCAGGGTGTTATCCTCTGCCGCAAAGCTGTCAACAATGGTATAAATGGTATTAACAATAATCATCGGCGATACCATTGGTAAAGTGATTTTCCAGAAGCTGTCCCAAGCCGAACAACCCTCAACATAAGCTGATTCATAAAGTGAGGACGGCACCGCCTTTAAGCCCGACAGGAATATAAAGGTCTGTACACCCGATTTGCTCATAAGTGTATAAATTCGCTCTATCGGGATAGTAAGGTACTCCAGCACCGATTCGGGCAGTCCTGCCTGACCCATAAAGGTAAGCAGTCCGCTACTTGTAAAATCACCAAGCATACCCGTACTCTCTGACTGCATCATCTCAACCGCTACACCCTGAACCTCCATAAGCTGTGTCTGGTAAAGGGCAAATACACCGTTTCCGAGTACAACGGGCAGGAAAAATACCACCTTCATAATGGTATTGCCCTTAAAATTCTGGTTTAAAATCAGCGAGAAAAAGAAGCTGCAAATCAGAATAAGGGGCACGTTTATTACAAGGTCAAGCAAGCATTCCGACAAGTAAGGCAAAAACTTTTCGTCACCCGTAAAGGCATACTTAAAGTTATCTATTCCTAAAAAGGTATATTTAAGCTCACCGCCGCTGAATATAATGTTGTTAAAGCTCATTATAAGCGAGCTTACAACGGGAACTAAAAAGAATAGTATAAAGCCTATAAGCCACGGAGAAATAAAGCCGTAACCGATAACTGCTCTTTTATGTTTGTACTTTAGTTTTTTCACAGCTTTAACTCCTAACCTATAATAATATAATCCTTAGACTGCACCTTGCCGTATTTGCAGTTGTATTCATTTGAGGAATAGTTAACAATCGTTTTTACTCCATTTGAATACTCTGTTAAGTATACCGCATCAGCCAGCTTTTCGTGCTTGACAATCTGAGCCGAAGCAACCTTTAAGTGAAGCTCATTTACAGCCGCATAATACTCTGCCGCCGACTTTTTATTCTGCTCAAAATCTGCCGAATAAAGCCAGGTGTAATCCGAATTTTTAACCTTTGACTGATTTCTGTAAATCAAGGTATATTTAATTGAAGCGCCGTATTCGATACAGCGTAAAAATTCAGTTGTGGTATCCGAAGCGGTGTTTAAAGCCTCACCCGTATAATCCACAAGACCGTGGTAAACCATTGAATAAAAGGGTACACCCTCTGTAAAGCTGTATTGACTCGACCAAAGCGGTGCTTCGGAAATAACCGAAGCCGAATTCGCATTCCTTACATTCGCCGCACTTAAAATCAGGTCATAATCCTTAGCCATACCCTTTATAATGCCCGATGTAAGGTTAAGCGCACTTTGTCTGTCATACGCTGCGCTCGGTGTATAGTCACTGCTTACCGTATTAGCCATATCGGCAATGCTTAGTCCCTTAAAATTATGCTTACTTAAGTACTCCTTAACATTACCGTTAATTTCATCAAGCTCACCTATTGCGGTAAGATAATAAAGATTATCGGTAATCTGCTGATTCTTTTCAAGGGTAGCGTTATTGATAACCTCAATCTTTACCGCCTTTGAGTCCATACTCTTTACAGCATAATTATTTTTGGTTATAATACCGTCACTCTGAGAAAAGGTAAGATACTCAAAATCGGGATACACACCGTACTTTTTATCATTCGCATCGCTTATCAGCTTTTTAAGTCCGCTTCTGCCGCCAAGCTCGCCTATTGTATTGATATTGTCGGGCAAAAGGTTCTGAAGTCCCTCTCCGCTGAAAGCCGTAAGCTTTAATTTTACATTACCTACACCGTTATCCCTTAAAAAGTCCACCATCTGTATGTTATCCTCATACTCGGTAAGGGCGGTAATACCCTTATATTTAAAGCCTAAGAGGGATTTATCGGTCAAAATTCCGCCGACCGTCTCAAGTAAAAATGGAGACTGCTTCTCTACCGTTTTTGCCTTAAAAAGACCGGTAGAGGTAAGGTAATTCCGATAACTTGCCGCCATTGCGTTATAATCGCAGGCATTTTGGGATAAGAATATGTATCTCACACTATAATTTCCGTTATAGCTTTTTTCCTGGAAATTAAAGTAGTTAAAATTATCCGCACCCTTTTGGTCGCCTAATGCTACCGACTCGGTCTTAAGGAAATTAACCCTGCTGTACACCTTGTTGTAAGCATCGGTCGAACCGCTGTTATAAGCGAATACATCGGCTAAAGCATCGCCGTCCTCAATAACTGCCAAAAAGCCGCCGTCAGTATAGTTAGCACCGAAAACAGGCATTAAAACGTCCTGACTTTCAGCCGATTTAGGCTGGTATCTTAAAGCCAAATCGTGCCCGTAAACCGAAGCCTCGTAATTCCTCGCTCCGCTTTCTACCGATTTAAAGGGCATAATGGCACCGCTGCCGTCAGGCAGGAGGAAATAACCCTTACTCTCCGCAGTAACAGCCCCGAAAAACTGCAAAAATTCAATATAAACTAACGGATTGCTTTCGGGATACTCAACCTTACTTAAATCAATGCTCGCAACCACGCTGTCACCGTCAAGCGTAAAGGTAAGCGGCACTTTAAAGAAAAGTTTTTCGTTTTCGGTATTTGCAACACCGTTTTCAGAATTATCAATCTGCAAATCCTCTTTTGTGTAACCCAAAGCATCAAAAAGCTCTACAAGCTCGGTTATTGCGGTGGGGTTTGTAAGCTTACGTCTCGACCAGCTGTCATAATCCTTAACATAGCCGTAACGCCTTTTAAGTATCCTTTTCTGTGACGAATCCGCCTTTTCGAGCAACTTTTCAAAACGCTCGTTGCTGATAATAGATGGGGTTACCTCTAAGCCGACACTACGGTCACCTATACCATAATCAAAGGTTATGGAATTTTGGGTTGTTGATACTTCCACCTGACCTTTTTCTACCGATTGTGTGTAGCTGTCAGCCGAGCCGGTTTTACCCTGAGTATCGGCATATATAAGATTAAGTGCCGACAAACGTGTATTTCCCTTACTCACTTCCTCGTTTTGAGGATTCACGCTATAGCTCTTACCGCTACGGCGGTCGAAAACCGTCACATTATAGGTCTGCTCGTCATAAAAAAGCTGTAAAAACTCATTTTCACATACCTTTTTAAGCTGTTTTTTATTCTTAAAGTTAAGACTACCCTCAGCAGTAGCAGGCTTATATCCTTTTACGGCATCGGTTTTGTGAAAAACCTGACCTTTTTTCCCGCCACAGCCTGCAAGGGAAAGAATAAAAGCAATAATTATAAATACAGATAAAACTTTTTTAAACATTTATTTCACCTATGTACGCATTATTAACTCTTGGGATACCGAATATCCAAAGCCGAAAATTCTCGATACCATATCCAAAAACAACAGCAAAAGGAAGATTATTATAGCCATTGCGATTATGGTAAGCAGTGCGCTGGCAACGGCACGGGAAGCGCTGTAATTGTGAACCTCCATAATGCCTACAAACAAAAGCAATACTACCCATACTACCGAAATTATCGAAAGCACCGCAATATAGGTCTGCTCCTCAAGCGACATAACATTCGTAAGCACGGTATTTATTACCCTTATGATGATAGCAGGTGTCAAAGAATAGCACGCCAGCATAAATATATCCTTAAATTTTCCCTCACCCTCCAGAAAGGTGGTTATAGAAAGGTTTGCAAGGGCGAAAAGGAATATAGGAAGCACCGCTACGGCAAACAAAAATCCCATATCTGCAGTTTTTCCAAGCGACGAATCGAAAATAAATCCCACGCTGTATTCGTCAATAAGCATAGTTACAAATTGCAGGAAAATAAGGCTTAAGCAAACGGGCATTGAGCCACGCTTTTCACGCTTCATATCCCAAAAACCGTCAGCCGGGTGAAGCATTACGTGAAAAACGAATTTTATTTTGTTTTGCATTTCTTCACCCTCCTTTTACGGTAAACCTTAAGTGCTACTATTAGCACAACTACGGCTAAAATACCGGTTATAACATAGGACAAATTCGCTGTATACCACTCACTGCGATACTTAACATAAGCCTTTGTGTAATTCTTCTGGTCGTTTGCCAACTCGAAATACTCCATTGCCTTGCCGTAATTCTTTTTTCTTATTTCAATCATTCCGATTTTGGAATATGCCAAATCAAAATTGGAATTGTATTTTAAGGTTTCAAGCCAGCTTTCATAGCTTTCGTCATAAAGACCCGTTCTATAGGTCATAAGACCTTTGCTTACCGCCTTCATATACTCTGTCGGATAAAGGGCGGTTATAGTCGAGCTTTGCGAATCCACAACAAGTAAATCACCGCCGAACAAAAGCATTGAGGATATGTACTTATAGGTTCCTACCTGCCCCGTATAGCTGCCGCCCATAACGCACAGCAGATTGCCGTCCTCATCATAGATAAAGATTCTGCTCCTTACCGAATCGGCGGCATAATAAACATTACTTTCATCCGCACAAACGGCAACAAACTGCGACTCCTTACCTATCTGGTCGCCTGCAACGTCGGTACCTGCCAACGAATTACGTATCAAAACATCTGTACCGCCCGGATTCAGCCTTCTTATCGGCTCTGCAAGGGTAGTAGAAAGGGATACCGTATACATAAACTCCTCTGAATCAAGGAATATATTGGTATAGCTTACGGGCACAAACTGACTTAATTTTGAAGTCTGCTCTTTAGAAAGAAGCTTTTTCCAAAGAATTTCAATCGGGCTGGCATTAACGGGAATACTGCCGACAAATCCAATAAAACTGCCGTCACCGTAGAACTGCATAATGCCCTCATAAACACCGTCTGCCACCACAAAAATACGGTCAGAGGAATCAACCACAATCTTTTGCGGTTTAAAAACAAAGTCCTTTGCCAGAACGTCCGATTTTGGTGTATCAATAATTCTCTCAAGCTTATAGTCCTTATTGAGAATTACAATTCGGTGATTTTCGGTGTCAGCTACGTAAAGCATACCCTTTTTATCGACAAAGCAACCCTGAGGGGAGGCAAATGTATCCTTTTTCTTGCCATTTTTAAAGCTGTCAATAATCTTTAAAATGCCGAATTTTTCATCTGTTACAATAATATTGTTTTTTCCCGTATTAACTATGTAAAGCTTATTATCAAAAGTGGCTATGTGCGAGGGATTGGAAAGCTCGGTGCCCAAAGAATCGGAATCCACCACATAATACGGAAGATATGCATCGGGGCTTGATACTACGGTAGTTCCCCCGCTTATTTTGCTGTATGTATATGACTGCGTAACACCGCTTGCCTGCACAAAACGTCTGCCGTCGGTCTTCTCTGCATTAACGGGTACTGCCAAAACCGACACAAGTGTTATAACTGCAATTAAAAAGCAGGCTGATTTTTTAAATAAGTATTTCATACGCACCTACTCCTTAATACCCGAAGACGCCATTGTTTCAACCATCTTCTTCTGATTTACAATAAATACGGCGGCAGGAACAATAAGCATAATAACGCCGACCGCCTGACCTGCACCTATACGTACAAGTCCGCCCGTGGTAATTTGTGAAAGTGCCGCAGGCAAGGTTTTAAACTTTTCAGCATATACGTATATATTGTTGGGCTGTCCCCACATATTCTGTATCATAAGAATAACCAATGTAAGCCACGCAGGCTTTGCCATAGGCATAATTACCTTGCGCAAAATACCGATTTCGGAGCAACCGTCCATTTTAGCCGCCTCAATAAGGCTTGTAGGAATGGTGGTCATATAATTACGCAACAGGAAAAGACCCAGTGTATAATATACATTAGGAATAATCATAGCCGAATAGGTATTTATAAGATTCAGCTTTGAAATTGTCATATAATTCACAACGTCGGTTACGGCTGGAACGAACATAAGCGAATACATTACAAGGGTATTTATAAGCTTTTTACCCCTGAAGGTGTGCTTAGCCATAGGATATGCCGCTAATGATACTATTACAATATGCAAAACCGTGGTTGCGATTGTTACGAAAAATGTGTTGAAAATATATCTCGAAAAGGGTATCCAGGTTGATGACATAAGGCTGAAAAGCACCTTATAGTTATCAAAGGTAGGATTTATCGGCACCCATTTAGGGGGATATATGTAAAGCTCGCTTATAGGCTTTAAGGAGTTGGAAATAAGCAGGAAAAGCGGAATGATGCTGTATGCCGCTATTATTCCGATAAATATAAAGATTGCCACATTTCCGCTCTTTGAACGGTTGACCGATTTAGTGCGGTTGGAGAACAAACGCTTTATGCTTTTTTTGAATTTAGACATATTTGTTACCTCCCCACCTTATCGAGCATTTTAAGAACCAGCTTATTCATTCCTATCATCATAAGGAACAAAATAACCGAAATTGCACTCGCATAGCCACGCTGGAATCTCACCGAACTATAGTCATTAAGATGCTGAATAATGAGATGTCCCGCATAGTTCGTACTCGGACTTCCGACAAGGTTTTCCGAAATAGAGGCATTTGCAAACATTGAAGTAATCTGCAATACAGCCGCCGTCATAAGATGAGGGCCCATTGCAGGAATTGTGATGTAAAAAAGCTCCTGAAAACGGTTTTTTATTCCGTCCACAGCCGCCGCCTCGTAAAGGCTTCTGTCAACAGATGAAAAGCCTGCACGCATAGCAAGGAAGCCGGTACCCATACTCATCCAGAGCTGAACGATTATAATTATAGGCAGAATATAAGCTTCGGTAGTAAGCCATTGTATAGGCTCGTTAATAAAGCCAAAGCTCATTAAAAAGCTGTTTGCATAGCCGTAAACGTCACCATCAAAGATTAACTTCCATATAATGAAAGCCGTACCCGAAAGGGTTGGAACATATACAATAAAGGTAAGCAAGGCTCTTGCAAAATCGCTTCGCATATCATTTAAAATCCAGGCAACTATAAATGCCATAATAAAGCCCAAAGGACCGGTTATAACGGCATAAACCAAGGTGTTGCTCATAGATTTCATAAAAATATCATCGTGAACAAACAGATTTATATAGTTCTGCCAGCCGACAAACTGCGGTGTTTCCAAAACGTTATAATTTGTAAAGCTTATAACGATTGTTGCCATAACGGGAATAACCGTAAACACGGCAAAAAGGATAAGAAACGGAGCCATCATTAAATATGACGTTGACTCTTGATTAAGAGCAAATTTTTTCTTTTTCAAGTCTATTCCTCCGTATCTGTATCAAGATTGAATTCCTGACGTTTAATAGTAATTTCTTCATCAATATCTGCCGCAAAATCGAGCAGGGTTTCACGTGTGTTTTCGTTTTCGTTAACTACCGAGCGTATTGCGTTATCAATACTTCTTGCGGTATAATAACCGCCTGCAACCTGCGGTACACCCTGCACGTTGTCCCATTGCTCCTCTATAACGGTAGCAATTCTTTTAGCCCAGGGAAGACGTGTAAATGCCTCTTTATTAGCGGTTGCCCATCTTGCAGATGCACCCTGAAGTGCTTCAATTTCTATACCGTAATCGGTCTGGGTATCAGCCGAAGTCCACCACTTAAGGAACTTCCATGCCGCTTCCTTTTTCTTGGAATTTGAGAATATAAGACAGCCCGTGACAATGCTTGCCTGACTGCGGTTTATTGTGCCGTCAGCCAAAAGGGTAGCAGGAACAGGAGCTATATCCCACTTACCCTCTATTTCGGGAGCACCAATCTGGAGCTGATTATAGAAGGTATAGTCCGATATAACAAGCGGAGATTCACCCATACGGAAACGGGTAAGAATATTGGTAGTCTGCGGTATTTTGTACTTAGTATAAAGGTTAACCCACTGGGTAAATGCCGAAATTCCGTTTTCGTCACTCATTGCGGTACGCTTGCCGTCGCCGCTGTAAAGCTTTGCTCCGTTCTGATACAACAGCATCATATAAATGGAGTTAAGTCCACCCGAGCCTGCGCCGCCTGCAAAGGGAGTGGGAACCGAAATTGAAAGATAATTTGTCTGTAGTTTTGCCAAAGCCGAATAAAGCTCGTTCCAGGTATCGGGAACAGCTACCGAAAGCTCATTTAAAATATCGGTACGGTAGAACATCATTGAGAATGTCTGGGTTTCGGGCAAAGCGTATAATCCGCCCTCATATTTAAAGCTTTCATAAGCCGAGGGATGGAATCGCTCTAAAACGGTGCTAAGATCAGAGAACTTAGTAAGGTCTTGCACCGCCCCACGCATTGCATATTCTACGGGTATGCCCTGACCCTGGAAAAGTGCTACGTCGGGGCCTACCCCGGCAGCTACCGCACGAAGCAGAACACCCATATTTACAAGCTCTATATTAACATTAACGTTATCTTTGTTTGTAAATGTACTGTCTATAAGCGATTTCAGTACAATTGCCTGGTCAATACCCAAGCCCACCCAAAGGGTGATTTCTTCATTCTTGCCCTCTTTATCGTCAGATGACATTACATCGTAATCGTTTGTAAAGGAGATAAGAAGTCGGTAACATTCATCAATTATTTTTGCGAAGAAGCCGCTGTCAGCCTCGGGAAGAGCGGTATCAGACGGATAAAAACGGATATAGTCGAGCAATAACGGTTGCTGTGCCGCCGAGGTTATCCAGGAACTGAAGGTCATAATATTGGTATTAAAGCTGTCAAGTCCTTCGGGGATAGTGTTATCGTCCTTTATAAATCCTTCAAGCTGCAGTATAAGACGGTTCATAGAAGAGGTTTCCGAACCGCTGTAACCTAACTTTTCCAATTTTCCTACAACATCTTTAAGACCGTCAAGACAGCTTTTCAAGGTTTCTTCACAGCCCGAAACGGTTGTAAACAGATTATAGTCACGCAAGGAATCGGGCATAGTACCCGTAACCATAACGATTTGTCTGTATAGTGCTATAAGGTCGTCCTGCAAGCCTTCGGAAATACTGATAATTTCAGCCATTTCCTCGGTAATGGACACCTCCATACGCATTGTATGCTTGCCCTCACTCAAATAAACAAAGCAGGGCTTTTCTCCGCCTAAAACTACATTTTGCCAGTTGAGTGAATAATCAAATTCTATATAATCAGCCTCTTTAAAGGGCGATACGCCGTCAATCAGCAGTCGCCTTGAGCTGGAAAATCCTGATTTATAGTCCTGCTTGGCGTGGAAAGCGACATTATACAGTCCGCTTTTTTCTACGCTGAATTCCCATTCAATCCATTGTGCCGCCTCATTCCAGCCGCTGCCGCCAATGGCATTCAGCTTTTTTACAACAGTGTCATAGGGAACTACTGCAGGTGAGCTTCTGTCCGCCAGAGGACGAAGCGTGCTTTTTGATGCATAAAGTGAATCCTCTGCCTGAATGATTATAGGTTTATTCTCCTTAGAAACCGCCGTATAACCCTTTTCTTTATACTCGGCTTCTGTCTCGCTGTAATTTTTTTGCTGTGTTACAGGTGTTAAAATAATACTGCCGATAGCCATCGGCTCCTGAATAGATTCAAATTTAATTTTGTGTACCCCTGCGCTCAAATCGACGGTATATCCGCCTGAACGGTAATCGGTAAGACTGTAAAAGGGTGAAGTCTGAACAGATAATTCTTCGGTTAATTTCAGCGAATACTCGTTTCCGCTGTTATCAATATAGGCTTTCTTAGGGTTCTTCCATTTGCGTCTGAAATATATCGCATTCATACCGTCGTGTGGAATTTCACCGTCGATATAAACCTTGCGCATAATGTCAAGCCCTTTGCCCGAAACATTTGCCCACTTGGCGGCGATATGATATACCGCCGCCTTTTCTACCTTAAAGGTCCACTCAATGTAGCCTTCGTCACCCGTGACAACGAACTGCTCGCCGTCAATTTCCTTTGTGGTGAGCTTTTGGTCGGTTGTATATTTTTTTGTAGCATCAATAACGATTATATCCCCGTTTTGAGAATATAATTTATTATTCTTAGTATGCTCTGCCGCTGACACCGAGCCTGCCGCCGAAAATGCGGATACTAAAAGTGTCACCGCCGAAACAAATGCCAATACCTTTTTAAACATACAACCATTCCTTTTGAATATTTTTTTAGAACTGTTTATCCAATTCTGCCTTAATAACA
Organism: Acutalibacteraceae bacterium; assembly: GCA_045540835.1. GTDB lineage: Bacteria > Bacillota > Clostridia > Oscillospirales > Acutalibacteraceae > UBA737. Next base: position 17,939 of record JAZQHX010000205.1, read on the forward strand.
GGCTCTACTGATGTAAGATGCGAACGAACGTCCTCGCCCTTATAGATAGGTGCGTAAACCTTTTCTGCAATAATTTTGAGTACATCGGTAGTAGCCCAGTCAATGATATTAACGGTCTCTTCCTTGTTGATAAAATCAAACACAAACTCAGCCTGAGTTTCATCATAATAGTGGTTTGCCTGGTCGAGATATTCTTCTATAAAGGCATTAAGTCTGCCGTCATAGTTATCTTCTCTGTAAGTTCCCTCAATTTTGGGGTCGTTTCTTTCAAGCTCGAATGCCAACTGCAATAAATCCTTAGTCTCAAACTCGCTATGAGCCGAAATAGAATAGCAATAGCAGTACTGACAGAGGTTTGTATAGGATTTAACGTCTTTACCGAGCGGCAGAGGTACCATTTCGTAAGGGATACCTGTCTGTACTAAGTGAGAGCCGTAGTACTGGGGTCCTATAAGCATAGCGGCATAGCTGTTATTAAAGGTTTCAATACCGTTGTGTGTGCCGTATGTGCCGTCAACCGCCTTATGTGTGTAAGCCAGAGTTCTTACAAATTCGAGAGCATTTTTACCTTCGTCTGTGAAGATATTACATATTGCCTTTTTGTTTGCTGTATCGGACGAAACAACCGCCTTACCGTTAGAAGCCATAATTCCGTCTAAAAGGTTACTTCCTGCAACACCGTAAATGGTCTTACCGCTCTTTACGGTAGTACAAGCCTTGGCAATCTTTTCAAACGCCTCCCAATTCCACTTTCCTGCATCGTAACGCTCACGTGGGTCTTCACAGTTGTTTTCTGCAAGCAATACGGTATTGTAGTATACAAAATAGCCTGCATCATACCTCGTAGGATAGTAGGAATAATGCTTACCGTCTACATATTTTGTAGCTGTATCTGTAAGCTTGAAACGATCATTTGAAAAATCAATATAATCGTCTACGGGTCTGAAAACACCCTCGTTATTAAGCGCAGCCAGCATAAAAGGAGTAGTGGTGAAAACCAAATCAGCCCAAGCTGTGCCTGCCATGTGGTTAAGTACAAGATTTTCCAAAAGCTCGGATTCGCTTGCATACTTGAACCATTCAACCTTAACGTTGTATTTTTCCTCCATAGCCTCTTTAATAGCTATTTCACGGTCATAATTAGCAGTAAGTCCCGGTTCGGGAATTGCGGGGTATCTTGCAATTTTAACGGTTTTGCCGCCAAAATCAAGATCCTTGTTTATGTCAAATTTAAGTCCCTCAAAGGTAACCGAATCAACATCGCCCGAAGCCGCTTTATCCGATCCCTTATCGCCGTCATTTTTGTCGCCGCCGCAACCGCAAAAGGTCAGAGCCATTGTAAGACTTAATACAGCCGCTAACAATCTTTTAAGTTTCATAATCATTTGCCTCCCATAGATTTCTTCTTTTTGTTTTTCTTAAGTATAATTACCACAGCCGTTACAGCCAAAGCCGCAACCAGAACTGAGCCTACACATATAAGAACTATCACCCAAACCAGAACTTCGGTAGTAGTAATTATTTTCGGAACATACTTTTTACGGGTCACCGTCATTACATAGGTTCCGTTTTTGTTTTCTACCGTTTCTTCGATAACAGTATCCTCAACAGGAGCATCCTCTTGGATTTCGGGCACGTTATCGGTAGTTTCCTCGTCTTCGGGCTTATCAAGCAGGTCGGTTTTAAGGGTGAATATATACTCTCCGCCCTGCGCTAAGTTATAAATCAGATAGCCCGTTGCAGGAGCCATAACTCTGTCTATAAGCTCAAACTCGCCGTTATAGCCGTAAAGCGCATATTTTTTACCTGCATCACGTGGATTTATAATCATTGTAAGCTGTACGCCCATAGTCCATTTACCCTTCTGGGCAAAGCTTGCCGTGCGTGCATTTTTATCATAAGTCTTTATGGTCTTTAAGCCCTTTGAGTCCGGTGAAGTAATTTTAACATTGAAATCCATAGGTTTTTCTATTTCGAGACCGTTAAAGGAAATACGGTACTCTCTTTCCAAATTCTTATTCAGCAGATTAACCGTAAGGGTTTTATCCGAATACTGTATAAGCTTGAAAACCTCTTTTGGAATTACATTATCCTTATTAAGTAAATCAACCTGAACTTCGCTACCCTCTTCGGCATCCTCTAACATAAATTTAATGTCATCAATATCGAGAACTCCTACGTCCTTTTTGTTGTAGCTGAATTCAACCTTAGGAATACAGCGTAACCATGCCGCAGTAGCATTCTGTCCGTTTATAGCCACCTTGATATACTTGGTTTTATCGGGTATATCCTGCGCTACCAGTCTGTATTTTACATATCCCGTGGTAACGTGAGAAATATCGTGCTCCTCGGTATATGTAAGCTTTTTGAAATTCTTACCGTCGGCTGAAGCGAATATATCGTACATATCGCTTACCGTCATACCCTCAACCGGCAGATAAGCCGCATAAACAGCAAAGCTCTTGAAGCCGGCGCATTTATAGGTTATACTGCCCGATGCGTCACCCGTAAGGGTCGAACGCAGAACCGGTCCTGTAAATCCTGTCCAGTCGGTCATAAGTGCCTTACCGGCATCCATAAGGGTATCCTGATATTTGTAATTGAAGTCACCGAATTTGGAGCCGTGTTCATAATCAACGTGCGCTACGGTATCACCTGGGTGTACAAGGTCGGGTAGCGGCGGATTGTACTTGATTGTAAAGCTGATTGATGCTTTACCTGCCTTATTTTCAACCGTTATAACGTAACTGCCTTCTTTTGTAAGAATTGCTTCTTCCAAATCGGTTTTATACTTCTTTCCGTTAAGGGTGATTTTGCAGGTGTCCTGATACTCTACCGCATATTTAACCTTACTTACAACGGTATCACCGTCATTTAATTGCTTGCCCTTAATGTCGTATGCCTTTACGGTAGGCATCGGGCGATTAAGGGTAACCTTGGCCTCATAAGCGCCCTTTTCGTTCTCAACGACAATTGTATACTTGCCGTTAAGGTCAAGCTCTGCTTCATTTTTAGTGCTGTAAAGTACGCCGTCCTTTAAAATCTGGGTTTTATCCGAATTATAGGTTATAATCTTTATGTTATCATCGGTTACAGCATCGTTGTCAAGATTGTTGCCCGTCGCATCTACCATTCTTACCATCGGCATTTTCTTTGCAATATAAAAGCTCAGGGTAGCCGTTCCGCCATAGTTGCAGGCAGTAACGGTATAATAACCGTCCTCTGTAAGGGTGTTGTTTGCAGGTTTATCATACTTTTTACCGTCTTTGGTAATAAACCAATAATATTCGTCGCTTACACCCAGCTTGACATTTGTTTTAACAACATCGTTGTTAACCAGCTTCACCTTGCCGCTTTTAGCTTCAAGTGAAGGTAAGGAAAGCTTTGAAAGCTCCAATATAGCAAGGAAAGAACCCTTCCACAGCTCGGTTACGGGAGCGGCGGGATTAAACTTGATTTTAACCACAGAGCCTGACGAGCCGAGGTAATAAACCGCATTGTGAACCTGAGCCGCAGGAGCACCCGTAAAGGGCTCTGCCGTATCGGTTATAGGCTTAACGAGGGTATATTCACCGTCAAACTTGTCAGCAGTATATACAGAGAAGTATGCGTCCAACGGATAACCGTTCATACGTGCCTTAGTATATTTAAGGCTTATTCCGTTATACTTATTTCCCTTGCTGTCGGTATTTACAAAGTAAAAATATCCGTCCTTATAATAGGTTGTGCTGTCACTACCTATCGTGAGCTTTGTACCGCCCTCGGTAAGACCCCACCATGCCTTATCATAATTTCTGATAATAGCCGTATCGTTAATAAGCACGTGGTTGTCGCCCTTTGTAAAGTCTTTGGGCGCACCCTTGGGCTGTTCCTTCAGCAGTCGGTCAAATTCTTCAGCAGCACTTATAACACCTTCCGAGAAAACATAGGTTTCGGTCTTTGTTGTGCTAAGTGAATTATCAATCTCGAAGGTAATTTTATTTTCGCCCTTCAAATTCATAGCCGAAATCTCATATTTACCGTTTTCGGTAAGTATTCCGCCGTTTTCAAAGGGAATTTCCTTGCCGTCCTTTTTAACCGTAAAGCTACCGAATACCTCAAAATCCACGTCGGTAAGCTCAACCTTTACCTTTGAAGGTGCTGTTGCACCGTCGGTCAAAGGATTGGTGAAGTTACCGAGGGAATCCTCAAAGCAGGCGTTAATTTCGGGGAGAAGCACATAGGTTGTATAGCTTGCTCTTACAATACCCGAAAGATAACCGTTATGCTTGGTTTCGTCGGTTATAAGGGAAAGGTATTTTACATATTTTGTTCCGTCGGGAATTTCGTCTACTATAAGCTCTTTTGAAATACCCGAGCTATTTATGCCGTTTGTCAGGGTTTTGCCTATTTTAAAGTCAGCCTTTTGCCAATTTTTCCCGTCCTCGGAGGTGTAAAAGCTGTAGGTTCTCTCATAGAAATCACCTATTGCAGTAGCTTTACTGTTAAGGGTTTCAACTGTAAAGCTTCCGAAGCCTATTTCGCTGTACCACACAGCTTCTGCCATAGGCTCGCTTTTGCCGTGGTTGTAAGGCCACATAAAGTATTTATCCCCTGGGATTAAATGGGTGATGTTAGATGCACTCGATTTGGTAAGGTTCATAATAACCTTGCTTGTAGCATCTGCAAAATCGGTTCGGCTGATTGCCATGGTTGTTCCATTGTTGTAAATATCGTCAACCACCGTTTTGGTAACAACCCAGTCCTCCTCGGTCTTTGAAAGCCTGAATTTAAACTCGGCATTTCCGGCATAGTTTTCAGCCGTCACGCTGTATTCGCCGTTTTGAGTAAAGCAATAGGCATTTTCATCGGTATTATAATAATCCGAAGCCTTAACCTCACTGCCGTCCTTAATTACGGTCACCTTGCCGCCAAAGTCGGCTGAAATATTGGTAATTTTAACCCTTACATCTCTTGTGGCCAGACTTCCGCTTGACAGCTTATTAGCATAAACTCCGTAATAGTTTTTATATGTAGCCGCAATTTCGGGGGCTAATACCCTCTCCTTAGATTCACAGCCTGCATATATTATTCCGTGAAGCCATGCGCTCGACCCTGTGTAGGCCGAAGTCATTCTGATAAAGTTTGTACCCTCAGGCACACTCTGAACATACAGCTTATACGAAACGTTGTTGTTTATAAAGTTCTGCAGATAATCTGCATCTTTCAGTGTTGTTAGCTTTGTCCATTCGTTGCCGTCCGGTGAAGCTTCAAACACATAATAGCTTACAAGCTGTTGCTCTGTTATGGATTTGTTGTTAAAGGTATGAACCCAGAAAGCGGTTATATTATCCACATTCCATATCATATAAGCGCCCTTGTTGTAAGGAATGTAGGAATGCTTGGCTCCGGTTATACCCGTAACGTTATTGTTGAGCTGATTACGTGAATAGGTGTTTTTGTAAGTACCCGTTATGTTCTGATTGAATATATCAAATTCATTGGATTTGTTTATAAAAAAGTCATCGGCAAACGTACTGAACGTACCGCAAAAAGCACCACCGATAATCAGCACAGCAAGCAACAGCGATATAAATCTTTTAGATAAAGTTGTTTTTTTCATATATCTACCTCTCGCAACTGATAATGTTCGGCATTATTTGGAAATTGCTCCGAGAAGCTTATTGTCCACCTTATTACCGAGCATATCCTTACCGCCGTTATTCTTTATAGCTATACCCGCTTTACGTGCCCAGGAGCCTGATTTAAGGGCATACTTTTCAGCCATCTTTTTAAGTCCTGTACCCGTAGCGCCGACAGATGCAAACTGCGGGTCTTTATTAAGCACGTTTTTAACCTTAATAAGTGCCGATACGGGAGGCTCGATATTATAGAACACATTGTTATTAAAGCTTGCGCTCTTGAGCTTTGTTATACCGAATGTAACCTTAACACCCTTCTTTGCATAGAAGATGTTGTTTGTAAATACGGTATTTCTTGACTGGTCGGTACCGCCGTCATAGTTTGCAAAGTTTACAAGCTTTACATCATTCTTACCGCAGTAAATTGTGTTGTTGTAAATCTGGGAATCGTAGATACTCGAGGTAATATCAATTACGCTCATTCCCTTGCCGCCGTCATTTACCGAAAGGTTGTATCTTACAATAGTACCCGTAGTAGCAGTTCCCGGACCGTTTTTGGGATTTACCGCATCGTTAGAGCAAAGGAGCATAAATCCGCCCTCGTTATCGTGGCTATAGTTATACTGGAAGATGCAGTCATTGTTTGAAATATCCGAGTCAAATGCCTGCAGGTCATAACCCGCATTCTTGCCCGAGTTGCCGTAAACCTCGTTATACTGGAATACGCAGTCATCACAGGAGTGACACCAGATAGATGCCCAGTGAATCTCGCCCATATTCTTAAACAGTCCCGAATTGGAAACAACGTTATTTTCAACCATTGCGCCGTCACAACCGGTGATGAATATACCGTCACCGCCGATTTCGTTAAGGTTATTGTTTCTTATAGCAAGGTTTTTAATTGCGTATCTTTCGCCCTTTTCAACGTTGTTCTTATGTCCCCATTCCTGACCTATAACCCTTGCGCACCAGTCTGTGGTTATTACAATACCGCAACGTGCTACGTGGTTAAATTTATTGTTTTCAATGGTAATACCGTCAAACCAGGAGGGCTGTCTGCCAGTAGCTTTAAGATAAATTCCGCTTGCGGCATGAGCTGTATTTGTAAAGTTAACGTTAATATCCTCAAATTCGCAGTTGGTAATCTTGATACCCTTGCTGGCACCCGGCTTACAAACGGTGAAATTGATACCCTGCTTACCCGTTTTGTTGGTAATTTTAAGACCGGTAATGGTTATGTAATCGCCAGTAGCCGAAATAGCGGCGCCACCTCTGGAATTAACAATCGGCTTTGCACCGTCTCCATAAGAAGTGACGGTTATCGGCTTAATGGCATTACCGCTTCCCTTAATATTGAGTGAGCCTGAGAAAGTGCCTCCTGCTTTGAGTAAAATTTCACTTCCCGGAGCATAGGTTTTCTGTGAAGCCGCATAAAGTGTCTTTAAAGGTTCTTCCTTTGTACCGGGGTTTGTGTCCTTACCCTTTTCGGCATCAATATAAATATGCTTAGCGCCGGAAAGTCCGGGTGCATAACCGCCCAACTCATCAAGAAGCTTTTCGGTAACACCGTTAATCTGAACAAAGTTAAGGTTCGGATCGTAAATCTGCTTACCACCCTTAGGAATAGTGATTTTTACATACTTGTTAGCTGTATCAATATTTCCAAAATAGGCTACGTGTCTTACCCAGCTATCACCGTTAAAGGGTGAATATGCGGTATAAGACGGATTAACATTGGTCCACTTTTTGCCGTTTTTGGAAACGCTGAAGGTAGGAACAGCCGCATTGCGGTCGGACATACCGTAGCTGTACTGAACTATAAACTCACCAACGTGGTCAACCTTGTAGCTTACAAATGCCGAATCATAAGAATCACGGCGCATACGGAAATCGTCCTCTAAAACATCGGCGTGCAGGGATTCAATAACCAGATTATCGTGATCAAAAGTAAGGTCAAAGCCGTCATTACCCATATAGTCGGTAATTGTCTGGAACTTCTGTGTGTCTACCCTGTCAACCGTACTTTCGGTATCGGTTCCGTTTTCACCGCCACCCGAACCGTTTGTATCGGTAGTAGTGCTGTTTACGGTTGTATCGTCAAACTGGTTGAGTATTGTATCGTCGGTAAGCTCTGTCCAGTTTCCCTCGGAATCGTAATAGTAGTAATCCTTTTCCTCTATCCATTCTCCCGAGCCTGTCGAAGTGGTGGTTTTTTTACAACCAACAAACGAAAAGAGCATAACCGCCGCCAAAAGAAAAACGGAAATTCGTCTTGTTAATTTCATAAATTTACCTCATTTTGCCAAAGTAAAATAAAATTTTAAATTTTTTTAAGCACCCAATGCCACTTAATTAAAAGTGGCATTGGTAGTAGATATTATTTAGAATATGTGTATCCTACACCTACAAAGCTACCCTTATTCCAAGCGCCGTAGCCGTCAGCCTTAGTAAGCTTAACATACTTAGTGCCTTCGGGCAGGTCATCTACCATAATGCGGCACTTTAAGTGGTTGCCGCCTGTAGAATAGGTAACGGTGTATGTAAGGTTAGTCCAACTCGCATTATCGGACGAAGCCTGCAAAATATAGTAGCTGTTTATCGAAGATTTATCTGATTCACTAATAAATCCGTCAATCCAGAAGCTCTGCATATTAGCCTGCTCCCATGTAACATGCTTACCGTCCGCAGTTGTTAAGCAGTAACTACCTGCTGTACCAATAATAAGAGCGTTAAGATTAGTAGCAACCGAATATGTACATTCGTTTGCACCGTGGTTACCGGTTGTAAGAATATCGTGATATACAACAACATCGCCATTGTTCATAGCACCGATAATGTTACCGCTATACTGATTACCTGCGTAATCAACAGC
>JAZQHX010000206.1:0-2805 GCA_045540835.1 Acutalibacteraceae bacterium
ACGAAAAACTGTATATGTTATTCCCAAAATGGAAAAAATACCTCGGTAAAAGGTGTTTTTTCATTATTCCGTTTTGGGAGTACAGTTTTCGTCGCAGAAATTCTGAAGGAAAACACTTTTTCGGCGTATCCTTCGGGGTACGCTTTTTTATTTGCGAGGGAAACTTTATGAATAATAAAAGAATAAGACCTATAAGTAACCGTATTGCACATTTTCGTGAAAGTGCAGGAATTACACAGCAAAAAATTGCAGACATTATGGGTATGGATTTAGAGAACTATCAAAAACGTGAGGAAAATGCCGATATTGACTGTATGTTCATTATGAACATAGCTACAATTCTGGGCATTGAAGTAAACAATCTTCTTAATGATAACGAACCTAAAACAAACGATAAATCCTATTATCCCATAGCCCCCTGCGGAATTTTTACCCGAAATGAAGAATGCTTTATATCAGCATTGCGAATGCTGACGAATGAAAAGAAAAACGAAATCATCAATCTTACACGTAATGCCGCACTTTATCCCGATAAATCTATACAAGAAATTATAGAAAAAATCCATCGCACAACTTAAATTTTATTGAACAAGGCTCCCGCTTTATTTAGCAGGAGCCTTAAATTATGTCACTATTATTTATCCTCTAAAGCTCTTTTTGCAGAAACGGTAACCTCTGCATTGTAGCATTCAAACTTGCTGTCAACGCTTTCGGGCTTGCTTTTCTGTGTTAAAAGACTAACTATAGGAACGATTACAAGACCGCCGAGCATTGCGCAAACACCTGAATAAAGTGAATTTTTGAATACAAAGCCTAATACTGGACCCGAAACCGTGAATGCACCCATAGAGATACAAAGCTGTATTATCATCATACATACACCGAATATAAAGGATGCCCAAACTGCGGCTTTGGTGGTCTTTTTCCAGTAAAGACCGTACATAAAGGGAGCTAAAAATGCTCCTGCAAGTGCGCCCCAGGAAACGCCCATCATCTGAGCAATGAAAGCAAAGTCAGACCAAACGGTATCCTTTAAAATTGCAATTACAGCCGATAAAGCAATAAATACAACTATAAGTGCACGCATTACCAAAAGCTTTTTGTTTTCGCTCGCCTTCCGCTTTTCCTCGGGGAATACAACGTCCAAAGTAAGGGTTGAAGCCGAGGTTAATACAAGTGAAGAAAGGGTTGACATTGAAGCCGAAAGAACGAGTACAATTACTATACCGATTATGTAGGGAGAAAGGTTTGAAAGCATTGTAGGAACAATTGAATCAAATCCCTTTTCGGCAACAGTAGCACCGTCTACAAATATTCTACCGAAGCCACCCAAGAAATAACAACCACCTGCTACAATAATTGCAAAAATTGTTGAAATAAGTGTTCCCTTCTTAATAGCCGCCTCATTGGAAATTGCATAGAATTTACCAATCATCTGAGGAAGTCCCCAAGTACCCAAGGAAGTGAGCAATACAACAACAATAAGTGCTACGGGGTCAGGACCGAAGAAAGCGGCAAATTCCCAACTGCTCTTTTCAACCAAAAGCTTAGTCGACTCCATAAGTCCGCCGTTAGCATTAAGAACCGCAAGTACAACAGCTACGATACCAAAAAGCATTACGATACCCTGAATAAAATCGTTTATAGCGGTAGCCATATATCCGCCGAAAATTACGTATATACCAGTTAGCACAGCCATAGCTACAATACATACCCAATAAGGAATGCCGAGTGTATTTTCAAAAAGGCTTGAAAGTCCGTTATAAAGAGAAGCGGTATACGGAATAAGGAATACAAACACTATAACCGATGCCGCAATTTTAAGCGCATTTGAATCATATCTTTTCTGGAAGAAATCGGGCATTGTTTTAGAATTTAAATGCTGTGTCATAACACGTGTGCGTCTGCCTAAAATATTCCATGCAAGAAGTGAGCCTATAAAGGCATTTCCAAGACCAATCCAGGTAGATGCAAGACCGAAATTCCAACCGAACTGACCTGCATAACCCACGAAAATAACTGCCGAAAAATATGAAGTACCGTAAGCGAAAGCGGTAAGCCAAGGGCCTACACTGCGTCCGCCCAATACAAATCCGTCTACATTGGTCGAATGACGCCTGCAGTAAAGACCAACCGATACCATAACTGTAAAAAATACAAATACCAAAATACCGGTGAAAATTTTTGCCGTCATATTTAAAACTCCTTTTGGATAAAAATTATCCTGTAATCTGTGCTTCTACAAGACTGCCGCCGCAGTACATTTCACGAAGCCTTGGTTTTTCGATTTTGCCGGTGGGGTTGCGTGGAACTGTAGCAAAAATGATTTTTCTCGGACGCTTATACTTGGGTAAAGTCATACAGAATTCGTTAATTTCTTCCTCTGTAATGCTCATTCCTTCTTTAGCCTCAATAATCGCCGCCGAAATCTCGCCCAAACGTTTATCGGGAAGACCTATTACAGCTACGTCCTTAATTTTGTCGTAAGCTCTTAAGTGGTCCTCAATCTGAACGGGATAAATATTCTCTCCTCCGCTTATAATTACGTCCTTTTTGCGGTCTACAAGATAAATAAATCCGTCCTCGTCCTCTTTAGCCATATCGCCCGTAAGCAACCATTCGCCCTTTAATATTTCATCAGTAGCTTTTTGGTTCTTGTAGTAGCATTTCATAACACCGGGGCCCTTGACTGCAAGCTCACCGACCTCGCCGTCGGGAACGTCGCGCCTTTCGGGGTCGACCACGCGAGTCTGCCAGCCGTAGCCTGCAATTCCGATAGCTCCGACCTTATGGGAGTTTTCCACG
>JAZQHX010000207.1:0-8471 GCA_045540835.1 Acutalibacteraceae bacterium
AAGGCTTTTTGGTGAGTGACCAGTTTTCAATATGCTCGCTCACTTTTCCCGGTGCTACTACTTTAAGCTCTCCCAAGGTCTCAAACTCAATCATAGCCCCGCAAACATAGGTTTCAAAAGAGCATCCACCGTCAGGATAAACACCGTCGGGGTGGTTGGTATTATATTTCTTATAAAGAATATCGTCACCCAAAACATAGTAAGCAGTACCGCAATTAAGGTCAAAACCCAATTTTGCAGGGGGGTCAATTTCACTGTCCTGACGAACGGTTACATACTTTGTACCCCAGTAAATGCGGTCGTCAGTCATATCAGTATAAGGCCATACAATATATTTACGGTTTGGAAGAAGTTCCGTATCATTTGTGTTGGTAGGTACAATAAGAGTGCCATCCTGCGAGCAAACAGACAAAGCCCAGATTGCAAATTCCTTATCCTTGTCCGACACATTTTCAACACGCATTATAACCTGCATATTGGCGTCGTCCTTATCCATCTTAAGCTCCATAGTCTTTTTAATTCCTACGGGAGTATCAGCCTCGGGCTTTAAAATAACACCATTTTCGGTAATTTCATAATCAACCGCTCTGTCATCGGGCAAATAGGTCTCAGGATAGCTTTCGGGAGAAACCCAGATTCTGTGACCACCGAAGTTTTCCCAGGCTTTGCCCTCACCGAATAAATCAGTATAAGACTTTTCAATGGGTTTAGGCGGGAAAAGTGAACGGTTATCGTTCATAAAATTATTGCCGCCTACATATCCGAATCTTATAATACGAGGACCTAAATCCACCGTAACATAAGCTTCCACTACACCATTAGAAATGCTAAGGCACTTACCGTAATCCTTATAGCTTTCAACAACCTTTACATCTACCATTTTTATCACTCCGTTAAAATAATTTTTCTTGTATATTCCATTCCGCAACCCAGCGGTTTATTGAGGGTTAATCCGTACAAATCGGTAGCACGGCACTCGGTATCAAACACCGTTTTTGCACTGTTGCTTAGCAAATTTATATCTGCCGTTCGTGTAATTACGGGAACTTTAGCATTTGACAGCCTTTCGCTTAATATCTGTTTGCCCGTTTTATTAAAGCCAAGTACCCTTACATACGGTGGAGGCTTCATAAAATAATCATTTCCCGCCCCAATAAATGCAGACAAAACCAAACGGCGAATCCTCGCTAAAGTGTATCTTTTAACCTTTATTTCATTATACATACTTTCAAGGCTGTCTGCAACCCTTATTGCAGAAAAAAGTTTATTTTCTACCCCTTCGCTAAGGTCGGGAAGTCTTGATAACTCGTTTTGTGTTTTAGTACGCAAAACCGACAAAACAGCACGGTCAATCCTCTTTATATCCGACAGCTTCTCTTCTGAAAATAGAGATAAAATATCCTCATTCATATATTTTTTGCAAAAAGCTCTGTCATTTTCGAGCAGTTTTTGTCTTAAAAGAGAAGCCGAAACAAATTCTGCCTCCGATAAAGAATCATGCATAGCCCCTTTACGTGCTATCGTAGAAAAACCAATATTATAACCGTTACGCTTAGCTGCTATAATATACTCTATTCCGAGGTTATTGTTAGCACCTTTAAGTATAGCGCCGTCAGCACCGCAGGCAACAGCGGCATTCTCACGGGCAGAAGCGAAGGTTATACCCTTTTTAAGCTCATAATTAAGATTTTCTTTAAAGGGCTCACTTATCAGTATTTCGGCAGTCTTTTTAAGCGTTTCAATATCCCCGTTTTCACTACCGAACATTATTTCTTCGCAACCGCAATATTTAAGTAAAGAAACGCCGCCCAATGCAAAATTCTGCGCTGTAGACATAGACCACAAAACAGGTAACTCTACAACCAAATCCGCACCGCTTTTAAGTGCCGCTTCACATCTTACGGCTTTTTCGGCAATGGCAGTATCCCCTCGCTGAACAAAGTTGCCGCTTATCACTACGGCTACCGCTCCCCGTTTTTTGGCTTCATCTATCAGATATTTATGCCCCTTGTGGAGCGGATTGAACTCGGCTATTATTCCGGTTAAAAACAATTTATCACTTCTTTGCAAAAAAACTTGAAAAAATCTTAGTTATAAAGTATAATGTATAGGTTAATATATATTATTTACCATATTTTGCTTAAAAAAGCAACAATGGTTTAAAAACGGAGGACAAAAAAATGAAAATTTTCGTAGTTAACGCAGGTAGCTCATCATTAAAGTATCAACTTATTGATATGGAAAATGAGCAGGTTGTTTGTAAAGGTCTTTGCGACCGTATCGGCGGAAGCAGTGAGATTTCTCACAAAGCGGCTGACGGCAGAACATATACCGCTGAAACCCCAATGCCCACCCACAGCGAAGCTTTTGAGGCTGTTGTTTACGCAATGACAAAAAGTGATGCTAAGGTTATTGATTCTTTTGACGAGGTTTCGGCTATCGGTCACAGAATCGTGCAGGGCGGTGCCATATTTAAGGGCTCTTGCATTATAACTGATGAAGCTTTACAGCAGATTGATGACCTCGGCGCTTTAGCACCCCTTCACAATCCTGCACACGTTTTAGCTATTAAGGCTTGCATTAAGACCTTCGGCAAAGAAAAACCCCAGGTTGCAGTATTTGATACCTCTTTCCACCAGACAATGCCCGCAAAGGCTTATATGTTCCCACTTCCTTATGAGTATTATGAGAAGTATCAGGTTCGCAAATACGGCGCTCACGGTACTTCACACCGCTTTGTAAGCGACCGTGTTGCCGCACTTGAAGGCAAGGACAAGAAGGACATTAAGATTATCACCTGCCACTTAGGTAACGGTTGCTCTATCACCGCTATTAAAGACGGTGTTTGCGTAGATACTTCAATGGGCTTTACTCCCCTCGATGGCTTTATGATGGGAACCCGTACCGGTACACTTGACCCCTCTGCTATTACATTTATTGCAGAAAAGGAAAACCTTTCTCCCGCAGAGCTTAACACAATCTTCAACAAGAAGTCGGGTGTTTTGGGTGTTTCGGGCGTTTCTAATGACAACCGTGACGTTGTAGCCGCTGCAAAGGCAGGTAATGAGAGAGCTGCTCTTGCAATCGAAATGCAGCGCTACCAGATTATCAAGTTCATAGGCTCTTATGTAGCTGCTATGAACGGTGTTGACGCTATTGCCTTTACAGGCGGTATCGGTGAAAATGATGTTGCTTTACGTCAGGATGTTTGTGCAAACCTTACCTACTTAGGTCTTGAGCTTGACGAGGAAAAGAACGCTTTACACGGTGAGGAAATCAAGGTTTCTACCGAAAACAGTAAGGTTAACGTATATGTTATACCCACTAATGAAGAGCTTGCTATTGCAAGAGATACCTTGGCTTTAATTTCTTAAATTCGGAGCTGAAATTTATGAATATAAACGAAATAAAATCCGCTATAACAGGCGGTCAGTTTGACAAAAACTTTACATTGCTTTACGGGGATACTGAATCTGCGCAGATAAGATATGCCAATGCTTGTGACAGCTTTAAGGATTTATACCCCGTATCGGGTGATATAAGACTGTTCTCCGCTCCCGGCAGAACCGAGGTCGGCGGTAACCACACCGACCACCAGCACGGCTGTGTACTTGCAGGCAGTGTTAATCTTGACGTTATTGCAGTGGTTTCTTTGAATGATGACGGTAAAATCCGCATCAAATCTGAAGGCTATCCAATGGATACAGTTGACATTAACGAGCTTAGTAAGGTTGACAAAGAAACCGGCAGGGCTATTTCCCTTATTCGTGGTGTATGCTCGAAATTTGTAGAAATGGGCTGTAAACTGCAAGGCTTTAACGCTTATACCACCTCTAACGTTTTAAAGGGCTCGGGACTTTCCTCCTCTGCCGCATTTGAGGTGCTAATCGGTACTATTTTAAACGGATTGTTTATGGGAAATTGCGTTCCCGCAATTGAGATTGCAAAAATTGGTCAGTTTGCAGAGCGTGAGTATTTCGGCAAACCCTGCGGACTATTAGACCAGATGGCAAGTAGTCTTGGTGGCTTTACCTATGCCGACTTTCATGACCCCTCCGACCCGATTACAGAGAGTATCGACCTTGATATAAAGAAATACGGCTATACCCTTTGTGTTGTTGATACCGGCGGTGACCATGCAAACCTTACAGGGGATTATGCAGGAATTACGGTTGAGTGCAGAGAAATCAGTAATGCTTTAGGTGTTCAGTTCCTGCGTGACGCTGATGCAGACAAGTTCTATAACAGCTTATCGGTTCTTCGTAAAGACTGTGGCGACCGTGCAATACTGCGTGCTTTCCACTTCTTCAACGAGCAGCAAAGGGTTGAGGATATGCGCAGTGCTCTGAAAGCGGGCGATTTTGAAGCCTTCTTAAAGCTTGTAAATGAATCAGGAAATTCTTCCTATGATTATTTGCAGAATCTTTATTCGGTTTCCAATGTATCCGAGCAGGGTCTTTCTTTAGCCATTGCCTTAACCAAGCAATTCTTAAACGGTAAAGGCGCTTGCCGTGTTCACGGTGGCGGCTTTGCAGGCACAATTCAATGCTATATCCCGACTGATATGCTTGACAGCTACAAAGCAATGATAG
This sequence comes from Acutalibacteraceae bacterium, assembly GCA_045540835.1. Taxonomy (GTDB): domain Bacteria; phylum Bacillota; class Clostridia; order Oscillospirales; family Acutalibacteraceae; genus UBA737. Next base: position 4,593 of record JAZQHX010000207.1, read on the forward strand.
AAAAGACCTTCGGTGAAGGTAGCTGCTGTGTGCTCAACATTCGCCCCGTTGGCGGATATGCTTTTTAAAATTTTCTGAAAGGAAAAGATATAATGCTTGATATAAAATTTATTTGCGATAATCCTGAAATCGTAAAGGAAAACATAAAAAAGAAGTTTAAGGATAATAAACTTCCGCTTGTTGATGAGGTTATAACGCTTTACAACGAAAAATGTGCCGCAAATACCCGTGCTAATGAATTGCGTGCTAACCGCAATAAGGTAAGTAAGCAGATTGGTATGCTAATGGGTCAGGGCAAGCGTGACGAGGCTGAAGAAATGAAGCGTCTTGTAAACGAGCAGGCGGCAGAGCTTAAAGCCTTGGAAGAAAAGGAAGCCGAGCTTTCCAAAAAGGTTTTGGAAGTACAGATGAAGATTCCCAACATTGTTGACGAATCCGTGCCCGTAGGTCGTGATGACAGCGAAAATGTTGAAGTAGAGCAGTTTGGCGAAAAATCCGTTCCTGATTTTGAAATTCCCTATCATACCGACATTATGGCGGCTTTCAACGGCATTGATAAAGAAGCCGCAGGCAAGGTTGCAGGCGAAGGATTTTACTACCTTATGGGTGACATTGCAAGACTTCATTCGGCTGTGCTTTCTTATGCGAGAGACTTTATGATTGATAAGGGCTTTACCTATTGCATCCCTCCTTATATGATAAGAAGCAACGTTGTAACCGGCGTTATGAGCTTTGAAGAAATGGACGCTATGATGTACAAGACTGAGGGCGAAGATTTTTATTTAATCGGTACATCGCAGCACTCTATGATAGGTAAGTTTATTGATACTATTACAGAGGAAGAAAAGTTACCCTTGACTTTAACCAGCTATTCCCCCTGCTTCCGTAAGGAAAAGGGTGCTCACGGAATTGAGGAACGTGGTATTTACCGTATCCACCAGTTTGAAAAGCAGGAAATGATTGTTATCTGTAAACCTGAGGAGAGTATGGATTGGTTCCATAAAATGTGGAGCTATTCTGTTGAATTGTTCCGCAGTCTTGACATTCCGGTAAGAACACTTGAATGCTGTACGGGCGACCTTGCAGACTTAAAGGTTAAGTCTTATGATGTTGAGGCGTGGAGTCCTAAGCAGCAAAAGTACTTTGAGGTTTGCTCCTGCTCTAACTTAGGCGATGCTCAGGCAAGACGTTTAGGCATTCGTGTAAAGGGAGCTGACGGTAAAAAATATTTAGCACATACCCTTAATAACACCGTTGTAGCACCTCCGAGAATGCTTATTGCATTCCTTGAAAACAATCTCCGCTTTGACGGTGAAAAATACAGCGTGCTTATCCCCGAAGCACTTCGTCCTTATATGGGCGGCAAGACCGTTATAGAGAGTAAGTAATCAATTTAACTGACGGACAAGCAGAAATTTTTAAAAATATTCCTGTTTGTCCGTTTTTTATTGCAAAAAACACTTGACAAATCGACAAAAATAATATATTATAGATTGTACGCCGATGTGGTGGAATAGGCAGACACAAGGGACTTAAAATCCCTCGGTAGCAATATCGTACCGGTTCAAGTCCGGTCATCGGCACCAGAAAAGAGACGACCTTTGTCAACTTGACAAAGGTTGTTTCTTTTCAACGAAATTTGCCCTGACGGGCAAGTGAAATAGCTTCGCTGTGAAATATTTACTTCGTAAATGTGAAATATTCGCTTATGCGAATGTGGGCAAATTTTATTTCACATTGTGACGAAGGAGCAATATTTCACAATGGACGCAGGTCATTATTTCACATACGAAGGATATTTCACTTTAACTTTTATAACTAATATAGTACAACAACTGCAAGAAAGGCGGTGTTTATATGGCAGAATCTAAACTCAGGGAACTTTCAACTGACTTTGCAGTGAAAATCATCAAGCTATGTGAAACCATCAAAGGACATTACTCTCTTGTGAATCAATTAGAGCGTTCTGCCACCTCTATCGGGGCAAACATTCATGAAGCTAACTATGCTCATGGAAAACCTGATTTTATCGCCAAATTACAAATTGCCTTAAAGGAATGCTACGAAACGGAATACTGGCTGGAACTGTTTGCTAAATCCAATATTTTGAATAAAGAAACTGCAGTTGACCTTTATAATCAATGCGGTACGATCCGCCGTGTTCTAATTGCCTCCATCAACACCGCAAAGGAGAATACGAAATGAATCTTTTTAATCGGATATTTCGCATAAATCCCAAGCAAGATATTCCACCGATGCCCTCGTGGAATGTAATTGTTGATATGATGCGTGATAAACATCTTGACGCATTTGCAGATAAAGTTGTAGAGGTGTTTTATTCCAAAGATTCTTCAATGAGATATGTAGTACTGAAAGATGAAAAAGGTTTTTTCACTTATCAACTTGAAGCAATTTACCAATATGACGATGACGAGTGGAAATATATTTCTTCTCACGATAACGCACTACCCGCAATGTGGGAACCGTTTAGAGGGATTGCCGGAAAATCAGTTTTTGAAAACACAGATGAATTGCTAAAAGAATTGAAAGCGGAACCGGAATACAAGAATTATTTTGCGTGACCGTATGTATATAAGTATGCTTTTACCTTGGTTCTGCTCCGTTTGGTTATCCTTTCTTGTTTAATTTAATAATTCGTAGCTTTATGATATAATCAATTCGATAAATTAACACTTAATATTATATATTTAACTCCACTGACGGTTGATATTCCCCAACTCAACCATCAGTTTGTAGACTTTTTACACAACTCCGTTTATACTGAAATCGAAAGGAGATAACCTATGGACCAATTAAAAATCGGCAAGTTCATTGCCGAGCGCAGAAAAAACGTTAACTTAACACAAATGCAGTTAGCAGAGAAATTGAACATCACCGACAGAGCAGTTTCAAAGTGGGAAACGGGCAAGGCAATGCCGGATTCTTCTATTATGCTCAAACTGTGTGAAGTTCTTGAAATCAGTGTTAATGACTTATTATGTGGGGAGATAGTTACTATGGAAAATTACAACAAAGAATTAGAAAACAACCTGATTGAAATGGTAGAACAGAAAATGCAGGCTGACAAAAGATTACTTACTATGGAGATTGTTATGGGAATCGTATGTATTCTTCCTTTATTGGCTGCTGCGATTATCATGCCGATAGTCCAGATGAAGGAGTCAACCGAAACCATTATAACTTTAGTGAGTTTAATACCGCTTCTTATCGCTACTCCATTTATGCTCAAAATCGAGCAAACCGCCGGATACTACGAATGTGCTAAGTGCGGACACAGACATGTGCCTGCTTACAAAACTGTTTTTTTGGCAACGCACATCAACAGAACAAGATATATGAAATGCCCGAAATGCAACAAACGTTCGTGGCAGAAAAAGGTATTAAGTAAAAATCAAACGAGCTCAAAAGGAAATTAAAATGCTGATAGAAATAGAATCTGTTTATGAAGATGCAATAATTCACGGCAAAACACTAAATCGGCAAGAACTGCAAACCATAACCAAAGAACTCATTGCAGAGGTCGGAGAAGAAAATTTTATAAATACTTTTTGCTTACGCTTTAATTATGAAAAAATCACTCATAATTCTAATATACATTCCGACTATATTATTGATTTGGATACTCATACAATAAAAAAACTTCAAGACAGTTAATATACATTATTGCAAAAGCGGTTGTTTTCAATTGAAACAACCGCTTTTTTTGATTCTGTCTTACCATTATCTCATAAACTCGTACATTGCTTTATAGCACATATAAACGTCCAGCTTTGCCGTAGTTTCAAACGGAGCATGCATTGAAAGCACGGGAACACCCAAATCAACCACGTCTACTCCCATATTTGCAATATACTGTGC
>JAZQHX010000208.1:0-2251 GCA_045540835.1 Acutalibacteraceae bacterium
CCTCATACTACTTGAGGAGCTTATCCCTATGAGCATCAGAAAAGAAGTATGGGATATGTTTCTGGTGGTTATACAGTTAGGCGCAATTTTGGCCTCTGTTCTGCTTTTCTGGAATAAAATCTGGCCCTTTCAAAAGCCCAATAAGCTACAAGGTGAGACAATTTTCAAAAAAGAAAGCTGGATTCTTTGGTTTAAGGTTGCCGCCGCATCTGTTCCGGGAATACTCTTTAAGATTTTAGGACTCGATGAAATTTGTGACAAATATTTTTACAACTCGACAGGTGTCGCAATAGCACTTATAGTGTTCGGTATTTTCTTTATACTTATAGAAAACTACAACAAAAAGCGAAAACCAAAATATAATTCGTTAAGTGATGTCACCTTTCCGCTTGCAATTTACATAGGTCTATTCCAACTTTTAGCCGCCGCTTTCCCGGGAACGAGCCGTTCGGGAGCTACAATTCTGGGCGCACTGCTTTTGGGAGCTTCACGTGTTGCCGCTTCGGAATTTACATTTATACTCGCAATTCCTGCAATGGCAGGCGCAAGTCTTTTTGAAATTCTTGACTTTATAAAGGCAGATATTGGAATAAAACCAAATGAAATAACAGTTCTTATTTTAGGAATAATATCTGCATTTATTGTATCGGTAATTGCAATTAAATTCCTTATGGGATATATTAAAAAGCGTGACTTTAAGGTATTCGGATATTACCGCATAGCCTTAGGAATTATAATTATTGCATTCTTTTTGATTGCAGGATAAAGGAGATTTAAAATGGTTACAGAAAGAATTTATTTAAAAGACATTTTTCCTTTTTTGGGTGAAAATGACAGAAATCCTTATGTTGATAAATACTTGCCCTATAATATGACCGAAATGCATAGAGAAAACCAAAAAAGACCTTGTATGGTAGTCTGTCCCGGCGGCGGTTACGGTATGTGCAGTCAGCGTGAAGCCGAGCCTATTGCCCTTAAATTTTTAGAGGACGGCTATAATGTTTTTGTAGTTTACTATTCGGTAGCACCCCACCGTTTTCCAAACCAACTGCGTGAGGTTGCCGCCACTATGGAGCTGATTTATAAAAATGCGGATAACTGGAACTGCGATACCGAAAAAATCGGTATAATCGGCTTTTCGGCAGGCGGTCATTTAGCGGCACACTATTCAAACAGCTTTGACTGCGAGGAAGTAAGAGAGGTTTTCCCCGAAAGCAAGCCTGTTAATGCTTCTGTTTTAAGCTACCCTGTAATTTCGATTGCATTCCCCGAATGTCACGAAGGCAGCTTTAAAAATCTTTTAGGTCATAAGCCGTCAGAACGTGAGGAAATCGAAAAATTCTCCTGCGAATATCAAGTAAACGAGAATACCCCGCCTGCATTTTTGTGGCACACAGCAGAGGACGCTTGCGTACCGGTTAAAAACACTTTAGCTTACGCCGAAGCCTTAAGCAAATACAAAATCCCGTTTGAAGTACATATTTACCCTTACGGCGGTCATGGTATGTCGACCTGCGATAACCAGACATCGGACAATATTACAGATATTCATTCCTATAATTCCCGTTGGGTAAATGATGCTAAAAAATGGTTAAGACTAATTTTTAAAATAGCTTAATAAAAAACAGCAATACAAAAATATATGCACCACAAAGGTCAGACACTTTTGTGGTGCATATATTTTTTTACTTATTAAATTCTTTGTACTGAATCTTAGCGCCGGAAGTGGGATTATAACCTCTGAGCTTATAAAGCTCGGATACTGTTACAAATGTATATCCCTCTTCAATCAAAGCCGGAAGTGTTGCTTCCAAAGCATCTACATTTAATGCAACATCATGCAGGAGTACTACCCTACCGTCTGCCACATTATTATTTATATTCTTGATTCTTGCATCCAACAAAACAGTATCGCTCCAGTCTGAAGCACTCGAATAACCGCCAAAGAATGGTAACGGTATTGTTTCAAAAGCAGTATCCGAAACCTGAAGACCGGGTGCTCTGAATACCTTTGGATAAATACCGGTTATTTCGTAAATCTTTTGTTGTGTGATATTGTATTCCGAAAGTATTTCTTCCGCTGTCATTTCGGTAAGTGAGGGCTTGAAATTATTGCTGTGATTTCCTATTTCACTTCCCTCTGCAATTATACGGTTTAAAATATCATTCGTTTTACTGTTTACTTTGCAACCAACACAGAAAAATGTAGCCTTTGCATTATACTTTTTAAGTACATCTAAAATCTTATCTG
>JAZQHX010000209.1:0-2722 GCA_045540835.1 Acutalibacteraceae bacterium
GTGACGGTTGTCCTATATGCAGAATGAGGGATACGGTTGAGGAAAGAATCATAAGCTACATTTTAGGTGATGCTATGATGGAGCCTGATGTCAGAATTGAGACTAACCGTGTCGGCTTTTGCGAAAAGCATTACGATAAAATGCTCAACTACCGTGCAAGACTGCAGTTAGCGCTTATTTTACAGACGCATATTGATGAAATTAAAAAGGGTGTATTCTCTAAAAATCTTTTTACTTCTGCTTCAAAAAGGGGAGAAAAGGCGGCAAAGGTTTCGGACACCTGCTTTATTTGTGATAAAATTGAGTACGGCGTCTCACGTATGATTGAGACGGTTTACCGTTGCTATGAAAACGAAAGGGATTTCAGGGAATTATTTAATAATCAGAAGATGTTCTGTCTGCCGCATTTCCAGAGGTTGATTTCGGGCGGTGACAAAAAGAAAATGCATCGTTATCACAAGGAATTTGCCGATAACTTAACAAGAATTACGGGTGAATATGCCGAGAATATTTATGACAACATTTCAAAATACTGTGCTATTTACGATTATAGGGCAGATAAAGAAAATATGAAGGATCCTGATATTATGTCCTCGGTTGAAACGGCGGTTGATTTCCTTGCCGGAAGAAAAAGTAAGGACTGATATAATTTACATAAAACCCCAAAAATCGACAAATGTTAATAACTTTTTCCCATAAATAGGGGAGTTTATCAACTTTTCCACCGGGTTATCCACATTTTTATGTTAACCTGATGTTAATAACTTGCAAATTGAATACTTTTTTCCGCTATTGGTAATAATGGTTATAGAATGTTTGCTAAGGAGAACGGTATGGTAAAAGGTGTAAGCAAAACAGTAATTGTGGTGAATAATACGGGTAACAAGTATTTTGAAAAGATTGTATTTTACGTAACCCCTGAATATGGAAATATGAGTGCTTCGCATTTGAATTCTGCGGCTTCTCGGTTTATTAGCGCTTATGATTTGTCGGAAAATACCAAAACGGGTTTGCGCCGACGACACAAAAAACGAAAAATCAGGCGTGCAGTATGGTTTTGCTTGCTTGGTTTGGCGGTTTTGTCGGTAATTTTGGCGGTTATTTTGTAAATAAAGTATTAAAAATGCAGGAAATGCTTTCTATTTCTTGCATTTTTTAAATTTTTGTAATATAATTATATGGTATTTAATTTTAGTAGGTGAAAAGATTGAAAGATACTTTAAAAATCAGTGCAAAAATCTTCGGTAAAATAGTTCTTGCGAATGTGCTTTCTATTATTACCGTAATTTCTTTAAGCTTTCTTTGTAATGTAATGTTTACAGAGGAAATCGGTTATAATGCCATTGGTACAAAGGGCGAGAACAGTAAGCAGGTTCAGCTTTATACCCACTATAATAAGGACGGCGAGGATACCCAGCTTGCAAAGTATGAAAAGGAAGGCTATGCCGTTAATAAAGTTGGTATTCGTTCACCGATGAGTACAACGGGTAATGCGGTTTTCCTTTTGCTTACGGCTTTGTTCTGTATGTCAATGGGTGCTATGATTACATATCAGTTTGTCTGGAAAGAGGGCAACAAGGATTTAAACCTTGTCAGGTATAAGCGGGCTACCGAAAAGAAATACAAGGGTGTTATTATCGGTTTGCTGGCATCTGCTCCTTATATGATTCTACTGCTTGTAATGGGCTTGGGTAAATGGGGCTTTGCTAAAAACTTCCCCGTGGTGCTTTATCAGTATATCAATTCCACATTCTTTGCCCTTACCGATATTATATGCTCAAAGGCATACACATTCGGTGATTTGGCAATCTGGCAGTTGCTGTTACTTTTAGCAGTAGTGCTTTTAATTCCGGCATTTACGGGAATTGCGTATTATCTTGGATACAAAGATATTCTTGTAAGCGAAAAACTTACCTATAAAAAAACTAATTAAAACAGCTACGGTTGGATAGGAGATTAAAATGGCAGGATTTTTTGGATTTTTTAATTATGATAAGGTGGGTCCCGGCATTTCTAAAAATGCACCTAAAAAGAAAGGGTACATTGTATTTTTTGAAACGTTTTTCCGTAATTTCTGGAAGTTTATCCCTATAAACTTTGTGTTCAGTATTATTTCACTTCTTGGAGTAACTTTGGGTATTTCAAAGGTTGGTATTACAAATGTTACACGTAATATTGCAAGAGACAAGCATTCCTTTGGTTTGAGCGATTTCTTTGAAACAATCAGAAAAAACTGGAAGCAGGCTTTGATTGCAGGTATTATCAATACTTTAGTTTACGTTGTTTTGATATTTGATATTGTGTTCTTTTACGGAAATCAGGGTATCGTTACAACAATAGGTCTTGGAATAACATTAAGTATTTTAATGGTGTTCCTTATGATGGATTTTTATCTTTGGACCTTGATGATAACCTTTAAATTTACATTAAAGCAGCTTTATATGAACAGCTTCAAGTTTGTAATTATAAACTTTAAAAAGAATCTTCTTTGCGGAATTTTAATTTTATTATCTCTTGCAATTTATGTTGCAATTGCATTTATTTCGGGTAAATATTTTGTAGTTGCAGTATCGCTTGAGCTTATAGTTTATGCTATCACTTTCCCTGCGTTCAGGGCATTGCTTATTCAGTATTTTACATTCCCCTGCATAAAGAAGGTTATTATTGACCCTTATTATGAGGAGCACCCTGATGAGGATATTCAGAAGCGTCTGGATTTGGG
>JAZQHX010000210.1:0-3521 GCA_045540835.1 Acutalibacteraceae bacterium
CTGCCTGACAGAGCCTTGCTTTTCAGATGGAAAGGTAAGAATGAAGGCGAGCCTGCCGTTTTAATGGCGCATTATGATGTTGTGCCGGTAAACGAGGACGGCTGGGATAAGCCACCATTTGAAGGAATACTCGAAAACGGAGTTTTGTGGGGCAGGGGCACACTCGATACAAAGGTAACATTTGGCGGAATTTTGTTTGCGGCAGAGCATTTGATTATGGACGGATTCACTCCCGAAAATGATATTTATTTTGCATTTTCGGGCGGGGAAGAGGTAAACGGCAACGGCGCTGTCAATATAGTTGATTACTTTGAGCAAAACGGAATTACTCCATCTATGGTAGTAGATGAGGGCGGAGCAGTTGTGGAAAACGTTTTCCCCGGAGTAAAGGTTCCATGCGGACTTATTGGTATAGCCGAAAAGGGTATGATGAATGTACGTTTTACGGCAAAATCGGCAGGAGGTCACGCTTCTGCTCCAAAACCAAATTCACCCGTACCGCAGCTCGCAGCTGCCTGCTGTAAAATAGAAGGTAAACCCTTTAAGTCCTGTATGACAACACCCGTAAAGCTTATGTTTGATAATTTAGGCAGACATTCAACATTTCTTTACAGAATGATTTTTGCTAATTTGTGGGCATTCGGGTGGGTGCTCGATATTATCTGTAAAAAAAGCGGCGGAGAGCTTAATGCGCTTATGCGAACAACGGTTGCATTCACCCAGATGAAGGGTAGCAGTGCCGAAAACGTTATACCGCCTAAGGCAGAAATAGTTGCCAATATGCGGCTTAACCCCGATGATAGTATGGAATCGGCTTTAGAGTACATAAGAAAAACCGTAAATAATCCAAATGTTGATATTGAAATGTTTTACGGAATGAATCCGAGTCGTATTTCGGTGACCGACTGTAAGGTTTATGATAAGGTGGCGTCTGCGGTGGCTTCGACCTGGAGGGGAAGTATAGTTTCACCTTATCTTATGATGCAGTGTTCGGACAGCCGTCATTACGGCAGAATTTCCGACAAGGTTTACAGATTCTCGGCTATGGATTTAACGAGCGAGGAGCGAGCCACAATTCACGGGAATAATGAACGTATACGTGTGGAAACGGCAAAGAGTGCGGCAGAGTTTTATATCAGGCTTATGAAACAATGCTAGGATAAAATTTAAAAATCTTATAAATAATAAAATCACCTGCAAAAGGATATAATATCTCTCGCAGGTGATTTTTTTATATTATGTTGGAAGAAAGAAAATTAGCAGGTTTTAAATATTTATATATTCTCAATAAACTTACGGCTTTGTTTTACAACTCTTAAACGTCTTCTGCGAATGGAAGCCTTAATTTTCTTTTCAAAGGAAATAAGACTATCCTCGTGGAAAATACCCCAGAAAACAGCTATTACAAGACCTAATTCAAATATTGTTGTTAATGCAAATGTCATTTTAATTACCTCCCGAACATTTGTTCGTTATCTTGATTATATACTATAAATTCGGATTTGTCAACCCTTTTTTCGACAATTTTATAATAAAATATTAAGTGTCCTAAAAAAGGGACTTTGCTTCAAATGAAAATAAAATTTGCGATTAGCAGTCCGAACACACCGGGAAGTCCTAAAGTACCGGCACAAGATAGGGTGCAGTAATTTACGGGGATATGTACACCGCTGAATTTTGAAGTAAGATTTATTATTATTAAAATTCCTATTCCGCTTAGTAAATTAAGAAAAAGCGTCTTAAAAAAGCTTTTAGAGTAAAGTGCCAATATAATCAAAATCAAGGCTGTAAGCCCCAGAAGGGAGAGTATAAAAATTTTTAAGAATTCCATTTTATCACCTTTTAAAGTTTATGTGAAAACTTCTTCTTTTAGAATAAAAAAAGAATTTATTCATTCTCATAAGGTAAAATGAATAAATTCTTTTTTATATATTCAATCATTTGCCGTTAGGTCCGTTTATTATAAGAATATCTCTTTTGTTCGGAATTTCCTTAAATTCGGCTGTGGCCAGACAAAAACGTCGTGGCTTGTAACTGACGGGTCGTGCGCTGTGGCAATGGTAGGCGCAAAGTAATGTTTTGCCGTCAGTCGACATACAAAAACTGTGGTGTCCAACACCGCAAAGTTCTTTATTCTTATAAAGGATTGGGTTATTTTCGTATCTTTCAAAAGGTCCTGTGGGTGAATCGGACACCGCATATCCTACGGCATAGTCTTTACAACGTGTGTGGTTGCACGAATAGGAAAGATAATAAAGTCCGTTGTGCTTTAAAACAAACGGTCCTTCGGCTACCTTGCAGTCGATTGTTTCCCATTCGCTTTCGGCTTCAATCAGGCAGTTTTCATACTCCTTTTCAATACTTAAAAGGTCATTTGTAAGTCGGGCAACAAATATTCTGTTTCCACCACCTAAACGCACGTAATAAAGGTATGCAGTTCCGTCATCGTCAAGCAAAATGTGACCGTCTATGGATTTGCCCTCACGCAACCATTTTTGTTCAGGCTGATAAAAGGGACCTAAAGGACTATCGGATACAGCTATCGCCATGTGCTCCTCGGATGTGTAGACCATATAAAATTTGCCGTTCTTATATGTAACCTCTGGTGCCCAGAACCATTTATTACCTATAACATTTTCACCTTTTTTTAGGCAATATCCCTTGTTTTCCCAATTTACAAGATCTTCCGATTCCCATACCATAAAACCGTCGGTATCGCCCGAAGTAGTAGTGAAAACCTGAGTGCTGATTTCGTCGGACTGGGTAGTGCAGTAAAGATAGTATTTGCTGCCGTATGACAGTAAAAACGGATCAGCACCGTGAAAAATCGGTTTGTTGAATATGTTGTTCATAGCGTGCCTGCCTCATAATATAATATTTAATACTTATATTATACATTATAAATTACAAAAAGCAAATAAAAAGCGACAGAAGCTATTAAAAAATATTCTGTCGCTTAATTTTTTTATATCAGATTTCCCTAATCAGAACCGAACTGTGAATTTCCATATTAAATTTAAGGTCGTCGGTTGTTTTAATCAATTCACCGTTGTGATTTTGGTCGAGCAGGTATATTTCATAATTACCCTTTTTACCGAAATTTAATTCAATTTCACAGTTTTCGGCATTATCGTTATCGCTGTAGTAAGTAACGGTTGCCAGAATTTTTCCGTCCTTATCAACACCGCAAAGGGTGTATATATTCTCAATTTTTTCTTTCGTCGGAATTTCATATTCCATATCGTAGAACATACCGTACCAATAAAGAGGATAGTAGCCTTTTAAAGGTTCGGTAGTATAATAATCAAAAACACCGTTAAAAACCGAAGGGCGGGTATCATAATACATTATCATATCAATCGCATCGCATTTTTGCGCTTCGGTAATACAAGCCAACATAAAAGCTGAGCCCTTTAAACCGCAAATTTTCTTAATAGAATATACGAAATTTTCTTGCCAATCCTTAACGTAATTCCACTCGTTAAAAATACTTTCGGTGTTAGTGTAACCGTGTTTTTCAA
>JAZQHX010000211.1:0-3888 GCA_045540835.1 Acutalibacteraceae bacterium
AATTTCTAAAATGCCCAAAAAGCTTAAGGGTACGACCTTGACATATATGTATTGGTGGAATCCTAAGGAGCAGATGGAGGCTGAAGCTATAGCTTCTTTTGAAAAGAAAACCGGCATTAAGCTTAAGCCTGTTGTAGCAAGCTATAACGGCTTCTATACAGAAGTAGCAGCAAAGATTGCCGCAGGTAATTCGCCTGATATTGTTCGTTTAAGGAGTGCAAGCACTAATGTTCTGGATTTGTTGCAGCCTATAACTAATAGCGGTTTCGATTTTAATGATACTGCTTGGCATTCAGGTGTATTGGCTGACTATACCTTTAACGGCAATACCTATGCAGTTAATCTCTCAAAGAGTGCTGTTATGGACTATGCGGTTATTTATTATAATAAAAATGCATTAAAAGCAGCCGAGATGCAAGACCCATACACTTTATGGAAAAAGAATCCCAAGGCTTGGAATTGGACAAAATTCTGGTCAATGTGTGACGAGTTTGTAAAGGCTAATAAAAAATCTGCAGATACATATTATGGCTCTGTATTTGAATATCCCGATGCTTATGTTCGTGCAATGGGCGGATGTGTTTATAATTATGATTCTGCTAAGGGTAAGTATGTTAATAAGGTAACAAGCAATGCTATGAAGGTTGGCTGGCAGAGAACTTTAAGTGCTATTGACAAAAAATGGCTTGCACAGGATTTTGATGTAACATTGTTTGACAGCGGAAAGGCGTTGTTCTATTGGTCGGGACCTTACTCTGTACGTAAGGGTGATGCCCGTCAGGAAGCATTAAAGAAGCAGAATGCTTTAGGAATTGTTCCGCTTCCTACCGATTCTAAAAATCAGACACTTTATGAGTATACAGCATTCGGTATTTGCAAAGGCGCTAAAAATGCAGCTGCAGCTCCATACTATCTGCGTTGGGTACTCGATCAAAGCAGTTATGATGTAAATAGTTTATATGCTACAAAAGAGGCATCTGATGTTATGAAATATGTTTCTTCTCAGGATAATCTTTTCTATGGCAGCTATTGGTATACTGCAATGTTTAATGATTTATATAATGGCGGTGCAAATCAGGTACAAAGCGTACTCGATTCTTATAAAAATACAGTTAATATGACTGTTTCAAAGCTTAACGAGGGAATTTCACTTTATTAATAAGCAAAGTATATAAAGACTTTTCAGCTTGGAGGTTGGAAATGAAAAACAAATTGCAGAGTTTAACAGTTATTGTATTGGTATTCTCAATGCTTTTATCAATAACTGCCTGCGGCAGTAAGAAAGTGACTTCACGTCCGAGTGAAAGTAATAGCTCAAATGAATCATCCTATAGCGACACGTCAAGTGAAGAGAATGTTAGTTCTGAGCCTGATGTTTCACAGGATAATTCGTCATCCCAACTGACTGATTCATCGGAAGATTTTAATTTTGACGATTCTTTTTTTGAAGATGGACCTGCTAATTCTTCACAGCAGTCAACTTCATCAGAAAAAGAACCTGATGACGAAAATGAGGATGAAGAAATATACGGCAGTTCGGATAAGGTTGATGTAAACGATAAGCCTTACGTAAAATATCCTGCTTATCTTGAGTATCCTATGAAGAGTAATTACGATAAGCAGGCTAATGCCTTAAGAAATACTATACTTTCAGCAAAAGATAAACTGCCTGAAACTGTTACGGGTACTGTCTGGTATGTTTCTAACAAGGGTAAAAATACTAATTCGGGCAAATCTCCGCAAGAAGCCTGGGGCTCAATATTTGCAATGAGCTATAACAGGGACAGAATTAAGGCTGGTGATGCGGTACTGTTTGAACGTGGCGGTGTCTACCGAGGAAAGTTTACTGCACGCAACGGAGTTTATTACGGCGCCTACGGTGAAGGTGAAAAGCCCTGCATTTATGGTTCGTCGCAGAATTATGCAAAGGTGAAGTGGACCTATAAAAATGCAAACATCTGGGTTTGTGATGCTCCTTTTTCTGAGGATATAGGCAACATAGTTTTTAATCATGGCGAGTTTATGGGATTTAAAAAGGAAAAAAACTATGAGCTTGAAAACAATGGTGATTTCTGGTGCGACAGTAAGAATAATTATAAGCTATATATGTATATGGATGAGAATCCCGCAAAGAAATACAAAAGCATAGAAATCAGTACTAATACACACATAATAAGCATAAACGCAGGCAATAAGATAACCATTGAAAATCTTTGTCTTAAATATACAGGAGCGCATGCGATAGGTTGCTCAACAGGCAGTAGAAATATAACTGTTAAAAATTGTGAAATAGGATTTATTGGCGGTTGTTATTTAAACAACGGTCTGCGTTTTGGAAATGGCATTGAATTTTGGCAGGAATGCGATAATATGCTTATTGAAAACAACTGGATATATCAGATTTACGATTCCGGTTTAACACATCAGGGCGGTGGTTCTTACATTGCCAAAAATATTATGATGAGAAATAACCTTATTGAATACTGCGGACTTGGTTCTTATGAATATTGGCTGTCGGGTGAATGGAACGTATGCCGTGGCGAGAATGTTTCTTTCACAGAAAATATTTGCCGCTTTGCAGGTTACTGTTGGGGAGGCGTTCAGCGTCCTGATAAGGTTTCGACCCATATCCGTGCTGATGTTAACTGTCGTAATACAGTTTTTGATTTTAAAATTACAAATAATATTTTTGATCAGGCATCTTCAAATTTGGTTGAAATTGGCGGAACGGCTAAAGGTATTTCAAATATATCGCAAAGTCCTGTACCGTTTCTTTCGGGCAATATATATGCTCAGAAAGTCGATGGTTATCTTGGTACATACTTCGCCAAAGCCGGTATTTTGTTTGATGAAGACCGTGAAACCTTTATCAAAACCTATATGGGTGAAAAAAATGCCATAATTTATGCCTATGATTAGAGGAAGAACACTAAGGAGTCAGCGAGAGATGAACTGTAATAACAATAGAAAATTAAATATTGGTTTTGTGGATGAGAAAGCCAATGATTTAAAGGCAAAAATTTTGGAATCCTTAGATTGTTTGCCTCAGTCTGTAACAGGTAATATATGGTATGTATCTTCAACGGGTGATAACAGTAATTCGGGTAACAGTAAGGATTTTCCTTGGCGTGGTCTTGAAGCATTAGCCGAAAATGCCGAAAAAATCAAAGCTGGTGATGCAGTCCTTTTTGAACGTGGCGGAATTTACAGAGGTGCTGTAAGGACGATAGGCGGTGTTTATTATGGCGCTTACGGTCAGGGAGAAAAACCACGTCTTTACGGATCACTTAAAAATTATGCTTTGTCCGAACTTTGGCAAGAATGTGAAAAAAATATTTGGTCTTGCGGCAAAATGGATGCTGATACTGGAATAATTGTTTTCGGCGACGATGAATTCGTAGGCTATAAAAAGTTTAAAAAAAGTGATATAAAACAAAACGGTGATTTTTGGTGCGATAGTGATAATACATTGTATATTTATTGGGAGGGTAATCCTGCTGAAAGTTACGAAAGTATAGAAATAGGCACTAAAATTACGGTAATGGGCTTATATGATGCTCCAATTGAGGATATTACTATTGAAAACCTATGTATAAAGTACACAGGTGTCCATGCAATAGCCGCAACCGACGGTGCAAAGAATATTACCGTAAGAAACTGTGAGATAGGCTATATCGGAGGTTCGATTTATAAGGATAATGTCCGTTATGGTAATGGTGTTGAGTTTTATAACGGCTGCGAGAATATACTTGTTGAGTATAACTGGATATATCAGATTTATGATTCTGGCTTTACCCATCAAGGTAATGGAAATTATGCGGCTAAGAATATAGAGGTAAGATATAATCTTATTGAAGGTTGCGGAATGGGCTCGGTTGAATACTGGCT
>JAZQHX010000212.1:0-1515 GCA_045540835.1 Acutalibacteraceae bacterium
TTGGAAGTCAGGCAGTATATATTGATAAAAGGTAAAAAAAGATAAGGATAAAGCTTATAAAAATAGGCTTTATCCTTATTTTTCAACATTTTTCTTGATAAAGTTGGAGATTAGCAGTATAATTAAAATAATTATATTTAATTTTTTATATAAAGGACGATTATTTTATGAAACTCGGTATGGTAGGACTCCCGAATGTGGGAAAATCAACACTTTTCAACGCAATTACAAACGCAGGAGCACAGTCAGCTAACTATCCTTTCTGCACGATTCAGCCGAATGTGGGTATGGTTAGTGTCCCCGACGAAAGACTCGAAAAATTAGCAGAGATATATAACCCTGACAAATTCACCCCTGCTGTTATTGAATTCGTTGACATTGCAGGACTTGTAAAGGGTGCTTCTAAAGGCGAAGGACTCGGCAACAAGTTCCTTTCAAATATTCGTGAAGTTGATGCAATAGTTCACGTTGTACGTTGCTTCCATAGCGATGACATTATTCACGTTGAAGGCTCGGTTGATCCGGCACGTGATATTGAAACCATAAATTTAGAGCTTATATTCTCGGACATTGAAATGGTACAGCGCCGTTTGGACAGAGCAACAAAAGCCCTTAAAGGTGACAAGAAAATGCAGGCAGAGGTTGACTTTTTAAAGCGTCTTATTGAGCACCTCGAAAAAGGACTTCCTGCACGTTCGGTTGAAATTACGGACGAAAGCGAGCTTGAAATAATAGCCACTACTGCACTTTTATCCTCTAAACCTGTAATTTATGCCTGCAATATGAGTGAGGACGATTTTTCGAGCGGTATTGAAAGCAATAAAAACTATAACACGGTAAAAGAAATTGCCGAGCGTGAAAAGGCTGAAATTCTGCCTATTTGCGCCGCTTTAGAAGCCGAAATTTCTGCCCTTTCGGACGAAGAAAAAATTATGTTCTTAGAGGAATTGGGTCTTGAGCGTTCGGGACTTGACAGAATGATACAAAAATGCTATTCCCTTTTAGGTCTTATTTCCTACCTTACAGCAGGTAAGCCCGAAGTACGTGCCTGGACAATTACAAAGGGTACAAAAGCTCCGCAGGCCGCAGGAAAAATCCATACTGATTTTGAACGTGGCTTTATCCGTGCAGAGGTTATAGCATACGATGACCTTATGGCTTGTGACGGCAGTATGGTAACTGCTAAGGAAAAGGGACTTGTAAGGAGCGAGGGTAAAGAATACGTTATGAATGACGGTGACATTGTTCTTTTCCGTTTTAATGTGTAAATTAAAGCTTTGCGGCATAAAATAACTTTGGAGTTGGTTTTATGATTTATTACGGTTTTGATTTATATTATCTTTATTTAGTAGTCCCCGCAATGCTAATTGCCCTATTTGCCCAGATAAAGGTAAAATCTACATTTTCAAAATATTCAAATGCCTTTTGCGGTATGAACGGAGCCGAAGCGGCAGAAGCGGTGCTTAGAGTTAACGGTGTACACGGTGTAAGAATCGAGCGTGTAAACGGCTCTCT
>JAZQHX010000213.1:0-3725 GCA_045540835.1 Acutalibacteraceae bacterium
GTTAAGTCGGTTAAAGCATTACCGTCACTATCGGTAACAGTAATTTCGTATTCTTCATTTGATATAACATCAGGTTCAATTTTTTCGCCTAAGGAAAGAGTGAATTTTTTTGAATCAAACAGCGGCAGAGAATATTTCTCTGTCATTACCCTTTTAAAATCCTGCAAATCGTCACAATATTCAAAGAAAATTTCAATTTCCTTTTCCTCGCCCGATTCAAGTGACATAAGTCCCTTCGGGTGGTGATACGGCAAAGGTCCTGTGTTAAATAAAACAAGTCCTGCAAAATTGATTCTGTGTCCCCAACCGTTCGGGCCGCCGTTATAATCAAAATGGTAAGAAGCTATAGGTTCTTTTGTAAATACGCCTAAAACCTTGCCGGTAGGTGACATAAAATATCCCCAGAAATGGGTTTCCTCGCAACGGAAATGGGTAGGAAAGAATTTCTCGTTCCACTCAGGGTAGCTTTCAAGATAGGTATCAACCCCTAAATTAACACCAAAGGTCTCGGGAGAAAAATCATTGTCAGTATCGTTTGAAAGCTTAATCTTATAGCTGAATCCATTTTCGGTACGGTTATACTCAAGCTCTGCCGTAATGTCCGAATTCAAAGCGGTTACGGTATTTTCACCGATTTGCGATTCACACATTTTAGTTCTGTTTCTATTGCAATAAAAAAACGAAGGATTTAAGTTTTCGCCGAATTTCAAATCAAAACTCATAAGTTTCACCTTTTTATATACGATTATTTTTCCACCTTATATGTATTGTTTACATAATCGACCGTAATAGCCGTCCCGTCAGAATAGGTTATTCTGTAAACATCCTTTTCTATTTCCTCGTGGCTTTCCATAAATTCGGTCTGTAAACAGGCAAACTCTTTTGACAGCTCATATCCCTCACCGACCATATTTACACTATGGTTTAATTCCTTATCATCGCTTGCAATAAGATCCCACGGTGCTTTTTTCTGCCAATCGCCCTGGAATTGCCAATAGAAGTAAAAGCTCGGTCTTGAGCCGTATTCTATTGCACGCAGCTTCATTTTAGGGTCATTATAAACGGGGAAGTTCAAAGTTTCGTACATATTGGCATTGCTAAGCACTATTCCGTGATAAACAAGAGGCCAAATAGGAATAAATTTATCAAAAAGGGGATTCGGGTGTTTATCATAATAATGGCTTAAATTAAGCGCATAATCCTGATATTTTATACCGAAATCATATCCACCTTCCGAAGCATAGCCGCCAAAAAGCTCGCCTGCTAACTTCATAATTTCACGGTTGATTTTTATAGCCTGACCCACATTTACTTTATGCTTTTCATTGTAGCATTTACGTGGCATAACCACATTAAGAACATCTATATAATGTAGTCCTCTGAATCCTAAATCTGCAATTTTAGGCAGAATTTCCTTTGCCTGCTTTAATGCCACAGTAGGACAAAGCCAGTACATTTTACCGCTTGACCAAGGCAAATCATCAGGGGTATTTCCGTTCTTATCGAGTAAAAGGTCGTCTTCGTTCCACATCTCGGAAATCTCATAGGTATCGGTGCTGTTGGTGTGGCATACAATATGATACCCCATAGCCTGCGCCTTCTTTATAAGGGCACGCAAAGCCTCCTCGCCGCCTAATTCCTCACAAACGGGGAAAGCCTGCGGCCAGCGTCCGTCATGTCCTTTTGCATTCCAGCCAACAAGGCAAATTTCCGCCTTGTCTATTCCCTGCGCTTTAAATTCATCAAGTATTTCACCCACACGATTAAAGGAACAAGCCGTAATCATTTCGGGCTCGTTTTCAGGTGTCTGATGCTGTACGGGTGACGGGCAGGGCTTCCAACCGAGACGTATCCTTATAAGCGGTGCTTCTACCGAATATTCAAGCTCTTTATTGGTCTTTATTCGTTCCTTTATAGGTATGCATTCGCCACGCTCTAACTGGTACTGTCTGTACTTGCGTGCCATACCCGAATAATTGGCGTCATTACCCT
The DNA here is from genome assembly GCA_045540835.1 of Acutalibacteraceae bacterium. Lineage (GTDB taxonomy): Bacteria > Bacillota > Clostridia > Oscillospirales > Acutalibacteraceae > UBA737. Next base: position 1,993 of record JAZQHX010000213.1, read on the forward strand.
CTAACCAATAATAGGTAACTACAATATCCTCATAAAACGGGTCACCGTCAATATTGAACTGCGGATAAATATAATATTTACCGTCTTTTAGCCCATTTACAAGATAATAATTGTACGCCATACCCGAAACAATAGCTACAAAGCATTGCTTTTCGGTTTTAGCGCCAAACATTGCAAGCTCTACACGGTGGTTAATGTATTCCCCCTCTGTATGACCTTTAAAGGTACACATTATACCGTCATTAGGAACAACAAAATACCCCTCGTCCCCGTCAGAGGCTATGTTTTCGATATATTCAAAGTCGATTTTATCTATAACTGTACCGTCGGTCTCCTTAGATATTGTTACAACCGTTCGGTCAGAATATTCCTCAACCTTATAATCCAGGTCTTTATAGGAACCGTCAAAAAGTCTCGCTCGTATCATTTAATCAATCCTTTTGCCGCAATTGAATCAAAACTATGTTTCGCCTACCGTCTGAAACGGTAGGCGACAATTTAATATTATTTTACTCCGTGAATGTAAACCATTTCACCCGTAAGCGGAATAGTAACCTTTCCGTCCTTTGCCTTGTAAACGGTAGAGTTGCCCATACTGTCAACAACCGTTACTGTATCTCCTGCTGCTTTAAATTCAGTTTCATCGTACTCATTCCACAGATTATTCCACGGCAGATTGGGAATGCGCTCGCCGGTCTGACCGGTGACATTTTTCTTTCCGTTGGGGAGAACCTGCTTATTTGAATAAGCCGCTATAACCTTACCGTGAAGATGTGTGTCAAATTCGTATGCACGAACACCGTCATTTGCATAACCCTCGTCATACTCTGTTGATACCTTTGCAGAATGATAAACGCTGTTTTTCTTAACGCTTTCAAGCTGTCTTGTCATATTTGCAAAAACTATCATAGCAGGCTTAGGCATAATTCTGCCGTACTGGTCGGGCTCATAGCAAAGACCGTAGTTCCATTCCATATCGTCATGTTTAAAGCCTGAATTCCAGCCCGTACGGTCAAACAGGCAGTAATATTCAATACGGTCGGCACCGTAAGCAGCTGCGATAACGCCCATACGACCTATATAGTCTGCGTGAGAACGCAGGCAGTTACCCGTAGTACTTCCGGTAATTGAGGGCTGACCCAATTCGGTAATATAGAATTCGGGGTCGTCCTTACCGTTTCTGTAGGAGCGGAAATCGCTGAAGCATTGTGCCATACGCTGCATACCGGGCTCTATATGCCAAAGTCCTCCGCCGTAAGTGGGATTATTTGTTCCGTAGGCGTCAGGCATCCAGGGGTGACCGTAAATATGCGTACAAGCAACCTCAATTTCATTCCATACACCTGTACCCGTAAGGGTTTTACCTATCATATTTTTACCCCAGTTACTAATGGTGTTTTCTTCGGTATAGGTGTACTCAAAGCCCTTGGTAAACTGTCTTATCCACTCAGGCTCGCAGGCCGAGAAAGGTGTCGGCACGTATGTAAGCTCAGGCCAACGCTCTTTAATAGCCTTAAGTGTCGGCTTATAGGTATAGTGATAGAAAAGCGGATAAATTTCTTCGTGAGTAGGTCCGCCTGCCTTTAGGCAGAACAAGCTCATTTCGTTTCCGACTTCCATAGCATTGATAATCGGTCTTGCAGCCTCTGTAATTGACATAACCGTATCAACATAGCTGTCAATTGTACTTGGGTGCGCATTTGTAGGGTTATAGTGACCGTTAATCTGAACAC
>JAZQHX010000214.1:0-1589 GCA_045540835.1 Acutalibacteraceae bacterium
AAAGACACCTTGCCTCGATATTGAAAGAGTAAAGGCTATAAGAGAGGCTACAGGCGGTACTCCGCTTGTTCTTCACGGTGGTTCAGGTATTCCTGATGACCAGGTTAAGGCTGCTATTAAAGCAGGTGTTCGTAAGATGAACATCGGTACTGATGTTTGCTGCGCATTTGCAGAGGGTACACTTGAAACCCTTAACGATCCTAACAGAAGTCTTGCTATTGACCTGTTTATGAAGAAGCCTATTGATACTGTAAAAGCATTGGCACTTGATAAAATCAAGTTAGTAGGCGCAGACGGAAAGGCATAAGTTATGGCTAAAATAGTAGGAATAGGCGCCAATGTATTCGACACCCTTTATAATATCCCTACCTACCCGACAGAGGACACTAAAATGAGGGCAACTGCCAGCAAAACCGCCGGTGGTGGCCCCGTTGCAACCGGTCTTGTAGCGGCAAGTAAGTTAGGTGAGGATACCGCTTATATCGGCGTTTTGTCGGACGATAACGGCGGTAAATTTCTTAAAGAGGATTTCGAAAAATACGGTGTTGCAACCGACCTTATAGAGGTTAAATCGGGTTACCGCTCCTTTGCATCGGTGCTTTGGCTCTGTGCTGATACCACCACACGCACCTGCGTTTTTGTTAAGGGTGATTTGCCACCGTTAGAGCTGAATGATGCTCAAAAGCAGGCAATTAAAGATGCAGAAATACTTATGGTAGACGGTAACGAAATGAGTGCGGCTGTTGAAGCGGCAAAGATAGCCCGTGAAAACGGAACAAAGGTGCTTTATGATTGCGGCGGTCTTTACGAGGGTGTAGAAAAGCTTTTAGCCCTTACTGATATTATGATTCCGTCAGAGGAATTTTCTTTAGGTCATACAGGCTGCAAGACTGCCGAAGAAGCAGCTAAAAAGCTTTATGATACTTATAGCCCTGAGGTTGTTGTTATTACACAGGGTAAAAAAGGCGGAATAATCTATGACGGTAAGGAAGTAATTTCTTACCCGATTTATCCCGCAGTTGTAGTGGATTCAAATGGCTCGGGTGACGTGTTCCACGGTGCATTTGCCGCAGGAATTGCAAAGGGCTTTGATTACCTTAAATGCTGTCATTTCTCTAGTGCTGTATCAGGACTTAAGTGTACAGGTGTAGGTGCTAGAGAAAGCGTACCGGATTTTGATACCACTAAAAAATATTTAAAGGAGAACGGTTATGAGTTATAATTATAAAAAAGCTTATGTGCCCCAGAATGGCTATACACCTATTTGTAAAATAGGCGAATGTTCTTTAAAAAAGCTTGAATTCGGTATAATCGAATTAGATGCAGGACAGAAATTACCCTTTAATACAGAGGGTAACGAAGTAGCCTTCATTATGCTTGAGGGTCATTGCAATGTTTATGTAGGTGACGAGGTTTACGAGAATGTGGGTAACAGAATGACTGTTTTTGAAAACCGCAAGGCCGAAAGCTTTTATATGCCCCGTGAGCAGGAGCTTACCATTGAAGCAATTGACCACATTAAAATTGCGGTTTGCGGTACTCCCGTTGAAGAAAAAACCGAGCCTCAGGTACTCAGAGAAGACCACGTT
>JAZQHX010000215.1:0-8479 GCA_045540835.1 Acutalibacteraceae bacterium
ATTATAGCACCTACCTTTGAGTTAAGTATATCATAAACACAAGGTGCTTTCAATGAAAAATGAAGCGTTGGCTTACGCCAACACGAAGCATTTTGCTTTGCAAAATATGAAGCAAAGCGCACCTATCGTTTCCTAATGTGCCGAAGGCACGCTTCATAGCGATAGCGACTTCATTTTTCATGCACTCTTGAGTGCGCTTCATTGTGCCAAATAAAAAAGACTTGCCATGGCAAGTCTTTTTTATTTGGCACGCTGAGAGGGATTCGAACCCCCGACCCTCTGCTTAGAAGGCAGATGCTCTATCCAACTGAGCTATCAGCGCATACTTTTCTAAAGCAAAAACGATTATATCACAAACAAAAAAAATAATCAAGGCTTTTTTTAAAAAAACTTCTTTTTTAGTATCGTTATGTTTACAAAATGTTCAAAAAATCAGAAAAAGTATGTTTTATTATAATATTGTAAGCAAACATAGATTTGTGAGGTAGGCTATGAAGAAGCAAAGAATACTTATTGCCGATGATGAAGAACGCATTGTGCGTCTGGTTTCGGATTTTTTAAATAACGCAGGCTATGACACCGTTTTGGCACAGGACGGAAAGCAGGCGTTGGAAATTTTCAAAACTCAGGGTGACGAAATAGCGCTTGCAATAATTGATATAATGATGCCCGAAATAGACGGCTGGGCGCTGACAAGGGAAATCCGCAAAAGCTCTGATTTGCCTATAATTATGCTCTCTGCCCGTGCGGAGGAATTCGACCTGCTGACAGGCTTTGAAGCAGGGATTGACGAGTATGTAACCAAGCCGTTTTCGCCGGCTGTCCTTGTAAAGCGGGTTGATGCTATCATAAAACGCAGTCAGGGGAATACCTCTATTGTGTCCTCTAAGCCAAAGGGCTTATTTGTCGATGATGCCGCATATCTTGCGTATATAGACGGAAAGGCTTTAGAGCTTACCTTGAAGGAGTTTGAATTGCTGTCATATCTTACTAAAAATTCGGGTATAGTTCTTACACGTGACCAGTTGCTTGATGCAATTTGGGGATATGATTATATGGGGGACAACCGAACGGTTGATTCTCACATAGCCAGACTTCGCACCAAATTGGGGGACTGGGGCGCTTATCACCTGAAAACAATATACGGAATGGGGTATAAGCTTGAGGTTTAGACCGCTTAAAAACAGGCTTTGGTTTAATATATTTATCCGCATAGCCGCAATTTTTATAGCCTTTGTTATTATTCTTTGTATATCAAACGTAGGATTTTTGGTTCATTTTTTCAGCTACAAAGAGAAAATGAACCTGAAAGAACAGCTTTTAGAGGTAAAAAAGCTTGACTTTAGCAACTCTGACGAGGTAATAGCCGAACTTGGTAATATAAACGAGAAATACAATTTTGACGTTGTGGTTTACCGTCCTGACGGGTATATTATTTATACTACCCACGGTAGTCAAATGATGGATTTTTTTCACCAGCAGAATGACCGATTTTCTATGGCGCACGACGAAATGCGCACCATAAAGCGGGAAGAACTGGGCGACGGAGTGATTTTTGAGACGGCTGTACGCAGATTTGACAGCAAGGAATTTTTGCTCTGCAAAGCTAAGGTTGATATAAATCTCTATGCCGAGGTTCGTGTTCAAAAACAGCTTATTGCAAATTCGGCGGCAATAGCAAATGAATTTATTGTAATAGTTTCCTGCATTTGCTTTGCGGTGTCAATAATCTGGGTTTTGCTTTTTGCACGTAAGTTTTCTAAGCCTATATCCGAAATGAGCAAAATCACACACGATATGGCACAGCTTAACTTTGACCGTAGGCTTCAAATAGACAGTAATGACGAAATAGGTGAGCTTGCACTTTCGATAAATCATTTGTCGGGCTCGCTTTCGGAGGCACTCCAAGACCTTAAGGCTACAAACGAAAAGCTGAAAAGTGATATTGAGCTTGAACGTCAGCTTGATGTTATGCGCAGGGGATTTGTAGCTAATGTTTCCCACGAATTAAAAACACCGATTTCGATTATAAGCGGTTATGCCGAGGGGTTAAAGCTTAATATCAATGCCGAATCCAAGGAAGCCTATTGCAATACCATAATTGAAGAAAGTCAGCGAATGAACAGGCTGGTTTTAAGTATTTTAGAGCTTTCACGGTATGAATCGGGTCAGATACCTATAAATAAATGCAGGTTTGACCTGGCGGCTATGGCGAGTGATATGACAGAAAAGATTTTTGCGAGTAAAAATTTAGACGCCCAATGTGAAGTTCCCCAAAACACCTTTGTTTTTGCTGACGATATGCAAATTGAGCAGGTTTTGAAATCCTTGATTGAAAATGCGGCGGCACACACCGAAAAAGACGGTTTCGTGAGGGTGACTTCGTCTGATGAAGATGATAAAATCAGGATTACGGTAACCAACACGGGCGAGCCGATAAGCGAAGAGCTTATGCCGCAAATCTGGCAGAGCTTTTTCAGGGGGGACAAGTCCCACAAACGTGATTCGGCTCGTTTTGGCTTAGGACTTTCAATAGTGGCTGCTATTATGAAGCTTCACGGCAACCGTTGCGGAGTGTACAATACCGAAAACGGTGTCAGCTTTTGGTTTGAGTTGGACAAGAGTTGACATCAAGAAATATAAATGTTATAATCATTATAGTTTTAAAAATATAATTAAGGGGAAATCAAAATGAAAAAATTATTGGCTTTATTTTTAGCACTTACATTGGTTTTTGCGCTTTCGGCTTGCGGAAATGAAAGCGAATCCGCAAAAGAATTTGAGGACGCACTTGATCGTCTTGAAGATGGTCTTGATGAGCTTAATGACGGTATTACTGACCGTGACGAATTAGATGATGCGGTAGATGCAATGGAAGATTATGCAGACACGGCAAGTGATGCCGGTCTCACAACAGATATGGATATTGACGAGTATGTTGATATGCTTATCGAAAGTGATGATTGGAAAACAACTAAGGCTTCGGTTGAAGCACAGAATATGACCGTAGAAGTTGAGGCTGACGGTGATTCAATCATTTATAAGTATACCTATACGGTAGAAGTAGATAACGAATACACTAAAAGCGGCATAGAGAGCGGAAAAGATACCTTAATCGCTGCTGCGGATTCTTTGCGTGCTATCCTTTCAAAGTTGGATACCGTTGTTTATGAATACTATGATATAAACGGTGATTTGATAACATCTATTGAATGTTAATTCAAAAGGGCTAAAACAAAAGGTCTGTCTCACTTTGTGTGAGGCAGACCTTTGTTGCCCCTAAACGGGTAGTCGGGGGCAGTTTTCAGTTTATTCAAGACCGAGTGTTTTAAGCGGGTCGGCGGCTTTGCCGTCTTTAAATACTTCTAAGTGCAGGTGCTCTTTATCTGCACATTCGGCAGGTACGGTGGATACAGTACCGATAATATCGCCGGCTTTTACTTCTGCAGACACTTCTACCTCAATATTATCAAGTGAAGCGTATTTTGCTGTTATGCCGTTTTTGTGTTCGATTATAATAACGTTACCCAAGGGAGTGTTAAGCTCGATGCTTTTAACCGTACCGTCTCCGCAGGCGCTGACAGCAGTACCTTTTTTTGCGGCAATGTCAATTCCGGTGTGAAGTCTCATATCGGAATAGGTGGCGGAGAATTGGAGCTGGCTATCGCTGTGAAATTTAAGCACTTCACCCTGAACGGGCATAGTAAAGACAACAATCTCAGGCTTTTTTTCTTCTACGGTTTCGGTTTTTGAAGAATACGGCTGGTCATCGACCGACTCCTGCATAGGTTCGGAAATATAAGGCGGGTCCATTACACTGTCATTATATGATGTAGACGGTGTGGAATATTCGCTTTTGTTACTGCTTGAGGTTTCAGGCTTCGCTTCGTTATTGCTTGCAGAAAGAGCAAACCATGAAGCTCCGCCTATTACCAGAAGACAAAGCCCGATTATTATATATAATCCGGTATTTACGGCATTTTTGCGGTTATCAGAGGATTCTGTATATTTCAAAAAAATCATTCCTTTCATTTTCACAATTCTATTATTGACCGAAAATCAAAGTATATTCGGTTTTAAAAATTAAAAAATCGTTCATAAAAAAGCAACACAAAAGAAAAAAATATGTATTATTATATACTCGTACCGAAAAGGGAGCCGCACCCGTTTCGGTATGGTTTCGCAAAAGATCAGTTGATTTTTTGTTGAAATTCTCTCCTCAAACCCCTTAAAAGAAAAGGAACCGCCTCAGGGCGGCTCTTTTTCTTTTGTGATAAAAATTGATTTTCTATGAAAAATATGGTAAAATCAGTTTTGAGTGAGGGATGTTTATGAAAAATTATATACTGTTTAACCCTTTAGCCGGCAACGGGAGCTGCAAGCAAAAAATCGAGACGCTTGTAATAGATAAGTCGGGCGATAATGTTTATTATGATGTCACCTCTGACGGCTCGTATGAAAAATTACTGTCTCAATTGGAAAGGGAAGATAAAATTATAATTTGTGGCGGCGATGGTACGCTCAACCGTTTTATTAACGGGATTGACGGAATGGGAATAGACAACGATATTCTCTATTTTGCGGCCGGTAGCGGTAATGATTTCCTTAATGATATAGGTGAAAAACCGTCGAAAAAGCCAATCAGGATTAACGAGTACATAAAGGATTTGCCTTTGCTTTATGCTAACGGAAAGACATACCGTTTTATAAACGGAATAGGCTTCGGGTTGGACGGATATGCCTGTGCAGAGTGTAACCGCCTTCGCAAGATTAAGGGTAAAAATGTAAGCTATGCCGCTGTGGCACTTAAAGGTCTCTTGGGTGCATATACACCTGTGAGTGCTACGGTCAATGTTGACGGAAAGGAATACACCTATAAAAAAGTGTGGATGGCTTCGTGTATGAAGGGAAGATTTTTCGGCGGCGGGCTGAAAATAGCTCCCTGCCAGCTACGTAATGAAGACGAGGTTACATCTATTATAGTTCACAATTTGTCACGATTCAGAATTCTGACCGTTTTCCCATCGCTTTTTAAAGGAACTCATGTTAAATACACGCAGTATATAGATATGAAAAAGTGCTCTGAAGTAACTGTAAGGTTCGACCGACCGGTTGAACTGCAGATTGACGGCGAAACCGTATCTAAGGTGACGGAATACACGGTTAAAGCCTTAAAAAATGTAACTGTATAGTTAAGAAAAAATAAATCAGGCGAAAAATCTTGATTTTCGGATTTTATGATTTTTAAAATAGTCAGGTATCGCAAAATAGGCGGTGCTTGGCTATTTTTATGCCTTTTTGCAACCTTTTTTTGTCATTACCTACAACAATGCAGAGTAAGGCATTTTTGGTTAATAAAAACATTGACTTATTATGTTTTTTGTTCTATAATATAATAGCTATTATAATTGCTGTCATTGTGTCGTTTTGTTGTCATTGGTTTTATAGAAACGTTCGGATTGTAAGGTTTATTTTACGACAATACAGCGAAAAATTACGGATTTTAAAAAAATCCTATGAAAGGTTAGGTTTGATGGAAGAAAGAATCGTGCTTTCCACTCCGACTATGCACGGGGACGAGATGAAATACGTCAAAAAAGCGTTTGATGAAAACTGGATTGCACCTTTGGGATTCAACTGTGACGGTTTTGAGCAGGAAATAGGGGAGTATTTATCGGAGGGTGAGAATAAATACTCTTGTCTTTCGCTTAATTCGGGCACCTCGGCATTGCATCTTGCGGTAAAATTGGCAGGTGTAAATCCGGGGGATATTGTGCTTTGCTCGGATATGACATTCTCGGCAACGGTTAATCCGATTTCCTATGAAGGCGGAATACAGGTGTTTATAGATTCCGAGAGGGAAAGCTGGAACATGGATCCCGTTGCATTAGAAAAGGCTTTTGAGAAATACCCGCAGGCAAAGGTAGTAATGCTTGTACATCTTTACGGTACTCCTGCAAAGCTTACAGAAATTAAAGAAATATGTGACCGTCACGGTGCAGTGCTTATAGAAGATGCGGCTGAGGCACTTTCGGCATCGTATAAGGGTCAAAAATGCGGTACTTTCGGTACATATAACGCAATAAGCTTTAACGGAAATAAAATTATCACAACTTCGGGCGGCGGTATGCTTATCACTGAGGACAAGTCTGCACGTGACAAGGCATTTTTCTGGGCTACCCAAGCCAAGGAGCCAACACCGTGGTATCAGCACAACGAAATCGGTTACAACTACCGTATGTCAAATATAGTAGCAGGTATCGGCAGAGGTCAGCTTATTCATCTTGAGGAACACCGTCAGCGCAAAGCTGAAATATACAATAGATATAAAGAAGCATTTAAGGGACTTCCGCTTACAATGAACCCTTATCTTGATTGTTCTGTTCCGAATTTCTGGCTGTCTTGTATTTTGCTCGATAAGGATTGCGGCGTTGAGCCTATGCAGCTTATGAAAAAGCTTACAGAAAACAACGTTGAGTCCCGTCCGCTTTGGAAACCGATGCATATGCAGCCGGTATTCGCAGATAAGGATTTTGTAACTGCAGGGGAAGAAAAGGTTAATGAAGACCTGTTTTCTCGTGGACTCTGCCTGCCGAGTGACATAAAAATGACCGACGAGCAGCAGCAAAAGGTAATTGATTGCATACGAATGATTTTTGAATAACTTTACAAATAACTAAAGGGCTGTTTCTTGAATTTCAAGAAACAGCCCTTTAGTTTTAGGTTTCTATATCTTATTTGGTTCTTTTCTCTTTTGTAGGGGTCAAAGCGGTTTCGCCTGAAAGATACATGGTTAGAAGTCCCAATAAAATCATACTTGTAGATATATAAATGATAATAGGAAGAAATTTGTTATAAATAAATGCACAAATTACTGCAGCTGTATCTCCACCTATTATCAGGGCGGCGAGATAACCAAAAAATGTTAAACCACCGGCAAAAAGTGTTATCAATATACCGTAACCGAATATAGTTTTTAAAAACAAGGTGATTTTTTCAAGTATATTTTTCATTGATTATCCCCCCCTTATAAACCGATAATGGGCAAAAATCCCATAAGTACTATAATTTCGAGAATGAAATGTGCAAATACCCACCAAAGGTCATTTTTGACGGTTTTTCCAAAATCTGACTCAGCGAGCGACATTCCGGCATAAAGCCCCAATGCCAATGGAGGGGTGATTCCGCACATTACGCCGCAAATGCAAGGAAGCATTGCTGCAGCAAGGACCGGGTTTACACCGACCGTTGCCAATGTAGAAATAAATGCCGGACCAAAAATAACAACGAGTGAAGATCCGGGAATAACCATACCTAAAAAACAGGTGAGGGTGCAAATAAAGGCTACCATACCAAGTTTGTTAAAATCCATAGAGATAATGAATTTTTCCAAATCGGCAGCAACATTAAGATCGTTGAATAATGCTCCTATCATATATCCGATAATACACACTCCAATTGCAGGACATATAGATTTTATGCTGTTTGCAAAGGTGGTTGCAATGGCTTTGGGCGTAACCAGCTTTTTGTCTTTAGAAATTATACAGGTGTAAAGACTTGCAATTCCGGCTATAAAAAGAAGCATACTGCTGGAAAAATATTTTGCTCCGTCTGCACCTAAACGGGAAGTAAAAAAGCTATCTTTCAATAGATAATCGAAAACAAATGGAATGAGAATTATTATTGGTAAGAAAAGACCTTGCCAGGATTCTTTTAAAACTTGTTTTATACTGGGCTTATCTGCTTTTGCAAGCGGTTGAATTTTGTAATATTTACAAAATAGAAAAACTACTATAAGTTTTTCTAAAATAAACCAAAGGGATATTCCCCACAAAATTATCCAAAATTGACCGCTTGTAAGTTTGGTGGTCGGATAAAGTGCAGTAAAAGCACCTAAAGCTGCTACTATGTTGGAAGACGGTGGAATCATATTACCGAGATAACTCGCATTACTTTCAATGTTGGCAGCAAGTTCTGGAGGGAAACCAGACCTTTTCATTGCCGGTATAGTAATTGCACCAGTAGCCATAACATTTCCGGGACCGCTTCCTGAAAGAGCTCCCATGAAAGAACTGGCAACAATTGAAGCATAACCCGCACCGCCCGGGATTTTACCTAATAAAGCTAAAATTATTGATACGCAACCGTCAATAACTTTTGTTTTGGTCATTATGATTGACATGGAAACAAAAGCAGTCATTGAATAAAGGAGTGAAGTTGAAAGTCCTTTATCTATGTAAGACCAAACATTTTTCCAACTGCCTGTTACAGTAAGCAGAATTAAAAAGCTTATCAATACTGCTTCGTATACAGGACGCTTTAACAGTAAAAACCATATGCAAATTATAAAGAGTAATATTCCTAAATAAATAAAAGTACTCGGCATAATTTTTTCTCCTTTGCATTTTAGTTATACAAATCATTACCATTTAGTTATAACACTTGTCGAAAGTTTTGTCAAGTGTTTTTATTTATTATT
>JAZQHX010000216.1:0-4806 GCA_045540835.1 Acutalibacteraceae bacterium
GCTTTAAAACGTCACCCGCCGCTCCCGACAGTTTTCCGCTGTTTAAAGCCTCTGCCAAGGCGTACTCGTCCACAACCCCACCACGTGCGGTATTTATAAAAAATGCTCCGTCCTTAAATTGTTTTAAGGATTCTTCATTTATCATATTAAGGCTTTCGTCATTTAAAGGGCAATGAAGGCTTACAATATCCGACTCACGAAACAGAGTTTCTTTATCAACAAACACGGTATCCTTTTCGTCACGGACAGTTCTCGTATTGACAATTACCTTCATTCCAAGTCCCTCTGCCGCCTTTTTTACTGCCTTGCCAATTGAGCCGTAGCCAACAATACCCAGAGTTTTGCCGTAAACCTCGTCACCCGTGAACACCAAGGGACAGAATACATAATGACCTATCCAGTTGCCCTGCTTTACAAATTCGTTATACTCTGCGGCTTTTGTGTAGTGCATTAAAATGTATGCAATTACCTGCTGGGCTACCGCATTTGTAGAATAGCTGCCTGCATTGCTTACAACTATTCCCTTTTCCTTTGCCGCAGGAATATCAATATTATTGTATCCCGTAGCAAAAAGACCTATATATTTAAGACACGGCGCATTATCCATAACTTCACGGTCAATAACCGTTTTGTTACAGATAATCATATCGGTATCCTTAACCTCTTTCAAAAGCTCTTCACGGCTTATGTTGTTATACTCCACCGTATCCCCGAAGCTTTTAAAAATTTGGAGCGAAACATCATAATTATTGTGCACCGTAATGCAATCAGTCAGCAATATTTTCATCTTTTGCCTTAACCTTTCTTTTTGTACCGTCAGGCTCTACTATATAGGTGTTCTCAAGCTGGGAAACAAGGCTTAATTTAAAGCTCTCTATATACTCCCTGCGCAATATTGCCTGTTCCTGCTTTTCTTCTTCTGTAAGCCCCTCTGCTTTTTGCTTGCGTGCAAGGGCGTTTATTCGGTCAATTTTTTCCTTTGTCATATTTATACCTCTTTAATTAAAGACGATAAATAGAAATTTATCGCCTTCATTTTAATTATATTTCATTTCTGCCTTCAAGCGCACGTGCTAAGGTGAATTCGTCGGCATACTCAAGGTCACCGCCTACCGGTATTCCGTAGGCTAAGCGTGTAACCTTTATCCCCATCGGCTTTATAAGGCGGGAAAGATAGCTCGCCGTTGCTTCACCCTCAACCGTAGGATTGGTAGCCATAATTATTTCCTTGACTTCACCATCAGAAAGCCTTGCCATAAGCTCCTTTATACGAAGCTGCTCAGGACCTACACCGTCAAGCGGAGAAATAACCCCGTGAAGCACGTGGTATACGCCACTATACTCTCTTGTTCGTTCAAAAGCCATAACATCTTTAGGCTCTGCTACGACACATATTACCGATTTGTCACGCCTCAAATCGTCACAAATAGCGCAAACCTCTAAATCAGTAAAGGACTGGCAGACCTTGCAAAAATGTATTTTACGTCTCGCATTAACCAGCGCTTCTGCAAACTTTTCCGCTCTTTCGGGCGGCTGTTCAAGAATACTGTACGCCAAGCGTTGTGCCGTTTTTTTGCCTATTCCGGGTAGTCTTTCAAACTGTGAAATAAGCTCGTTTAAGGGTACTATGTTGTTCTGCATAGCTTAGAAAAGTCCCGGCATATTAAGACCGCCCGTAATAGCCGACATTTCCTCTTCCGAGGTCTTGATTGCATTTGAAATAGCCTCGTTTACAGCAACGGTTACAAAATCCTCAAGCATCTCTACATCCTCAGGGTCAACACATTCGGGGTTGATTTTTATGGATTTGATAAGGTGCTTACCGTCAACCGTTACTTCTACCATTCCGCCGCCTGCTGTAGCAGTATATTCACGTTGCTCAAGGTCGTCCTGCAAAGCGGTCATATCCGCCTGCATTTTCTGAGCCTGCTTTAACATCTGATTCATATTTCCGGGGCCGCCCGAATTAGGTATTCTTACTTTCATTTTATATTCTCCTTAATTCATTTCAAAATTTTTAAGCTTTTGTGCAATTATTTTTAACGGGTCGTCATCATCACTCACCGCTTTAGGCTTGTTATAAGGTCCTAACTTATAGGTCGCACCCAGAATTTTAAATGCAGCCTTTCTGATACTGTCCTTATAATAGCTGTTGCCGCTGTTTATAAGCGAGCGGAACTGGCTGTTGGGCGCATCTATTAAAAGATACTGCCCCTTTATAAATGCTCGTGAATCGTTAAGCACACCGCCCATTATAGGACATTCGACCTTTAAAATTTTAATAATTTCATTCCAGTTTTCCACCGGAGTAGTACCGTCAGCCGACGGCTCTGCAATGACAGTTTCCGTTTTAGTATAGTTTTCGGTATTATCCGCAGGAGCAGGAGCCGAATTTTCGGTTTCAGGCAGTGGGATTTCGTCGTCAGCTTCCTCCGGAACAATAGCTTTAGGTTTTTCTGCCGCCGGAACAACTTTTCCTGCCGCTAAATTCTGGAGTGCCTTTTCAAGCAAGCTTATACGCCTTTCAAGCGACTGCGTATCCCCCGTTAGTGACGGATTACAAAGCTTTATTACCGCCATTTCCATTTCTGTTCTGCGGTTACCCGACTGCATTAAAGCCGTTGCCTGCTGCAGCACAGACAGACAGTACATTATTTCCTTTATATTATAGCTTTCAGCCTGATTTTCCAAAGCCTGCATTTTAGCGGCTGAGCAAACAATAGGTCTTTTGCCCGACTTTACGGTTTTAACTATCATTAAATCCCTGTAATGAGAAATCATTTCGGACAGAAGTCTCAACATATCCACAGAGGAATTATGCAGTCTTTCAAGCAACAAAAGACACCCTTCGGTATCCTGACGTTTTATTTTATCCGACAACTCCAAAAGATAGTCGTTTCCTGCCATAGCGCAAACGCTTTCCACAACAGCCTCATCAATATTTTTTGATGAAGAAGCGCACAAATCCAGTACCGACAGCGCATCACGCATACCACCGTCTGCAACCGAAGCTATAAGCGTTGCCGCACCGTCAGTTACAGTAAGACCTTCTTTTTCGGCAATATACTGTATTCTTTCGCATATCTTTATAGTATCAATACGTCTGAAATCAAAACGCTGACAGCGTGACAAGATTGTGGAGGGTAGCTTATGAACCTCGGTAGTAGCCAAAATAAATATAACGTGTGCGGGCGGCTCTTCAAGTGTTTTAAGCAATGCGTTAAAAGCACCGATTGAGAGCATATGCACCTCGTCTATTATAAAAACACGGTATTTGGAATTGGCAGGAGTAAAGCTTATCAAATCTCTAAGCTCTCTTATGCTGTCAACACCGTTATTAGACGCCGCATCTATTTCTACAATATCGGTATTCTCCCCCGCTTCTACCAGACGGCAAGCCTCACACTCTAAACAAGGGTCACCCTCAACGGGATTAAGACAGTTAACCGCTCTTGCTAAAATTTTAGCACAGCTTGTTTTTCCCGTTCCACGTGTTCCCGTAAAAAGATAAGCGTGAACCGTCTTTCCGCTTGACAATTCATTTTTCAAGGTCTCGGTTATGTGCTCCTGACCTACAACGTCCGAAAAGGTCTGAGGACGGTATTTACGGTACAAAGCCTGATAAGCCATACTTTCACCTCGCAAACAAAAATAAAATTTGCGTACCTGAGTGTACGAATGAGCCGATTTACTGCGGCACACGAAGAAACTGCTTAATGCTGCTCGGTTCCCCGCCTGACATGGTTCACAGCGCTCCGTTGCACAGGACCCGCCCATTCGCACACTCCGATACGCAACGTGTATATTTTAACACAAAACTTTTAATTTTACAAGTATAAGATATAAAATGTTGAAAAAATATTATATAACTGTTATAATATATAAGTATAATTGTTTTTTTAACACTTAAGGAGAATGTTTTTTATGAAGAATTTAACCGTAAATGAATTATTTACTACTAAAAACGAATTATTCCTTCCCCTCTTTGAGGGTATAAGCTATCCTTTTGAAGCGCTTCCTAAAATCGGAAATTTTATTAAAGAATTAGGTGCAACACTTAATAAAGAGCTTTACGAGGAAAAGGGTGAGTTTATCTGGATTGCAAAAAGTGCTAAGGTAGCACCTACCGCTTCGATTACAGGTCCTTGCATTATAGGCGAAAATACCGAAGTCAGACATTGCGCTTTTATAAGAGGTAATGCCCTTATAGGAAATGACTGCGTTGTGGGTAATTCTACCGAGCTTAAAAACGTAGTGCTTATGGGAAAGGTACAGGTTCCCCATTATAATTATGTAGGCGATTCTATATTAGGCTACGGCTCACACATGGGAGCTGGCTCTATAACATCAAATGTAAAATCAGACAAAACGCTTGTTACAATTAAGCTTATTGATAAAAAAATTGAAACCGGGCTTAAGAAGTTCGGAGCTATATTGGGAGACTATGTTGAAGTCGGCTGCGGCAGCGTGCTTAACCCGGGTACGGTTATCGGCAGTCACTCAAACATCTATCCGCTATCGAGTGTGCGTGGATTTGTACCCTCGAACAGCATTTACAAAAAAGCGGGCGAAGTGGTGGAAAAGCGAAATGATGCCTGAAAAGTGGGATATACTGGATAAAGACGGTATTCCCACCGGGAAAACCACCTTGAGAGGAAAGGCACCGCTCAAACCGGGTGAATATCATTTAGTGGTGCATATATGGATAGTATCCGATAAAGGCGAATATTTAATACAGCGCCGTTCGGACGATAAAAAGCTTATGCCGGGCGAATGGGCTGCGACGGGCGGAGCCGCCATTTCGGG
>JAZQHX010000217.1:0-6233 GCA_045540835.1 Acutalibacteraceae bacterium
CTGGTATTGTTTCCGTTTGCCTGCTCGTAAGAGCCTGTACGGGTGGAGTGAATAGCAAGACCTAAGGAGTATTTATCGGTATGTTTAACTATTCTGTCCATATTATAGAAAACACGCGCGTTGTCTGTGCGGGTGAAAGGAACTATTGTTTCATCCTCTAAAATAGCCTTTGCATAAAGATATATGCCTAAATCGGTATCTGCATAATAATCATATACTTCTAATACCTCGGCACTTGTCAAATGTGTCAGCATCTCTTTAGCAAGGCTCTTTAGGTATTCTGCCTGCTCGCCCTCTGCCATTTGGGCGAAAATAGGTAGAGCATTTACAATCATTCTGCCGCCTGAATAGCCGCCTATTGAACCTACATTTGAAGCTACGCTTCTACCGTAAACCAATTCCATTATTTGTCCGTTCACAAGTAACGGCTCTACAGAATCTTTAATTGTAGCAAGAACCATTGCTTTCTTTTCGTCCGATATATCCCAGGGAGTATCGGCAATAGCTACAAGACTTGCAGATAATACCTTATAAAGGTTTCCTCCGTAAGAACCTATGTACGCAAAATAATTATGTTGCTTAAATGAACCGTCGCTTTCATAAAATCCGTCAGAAGAGGTAACATAAGTAAGTACCTTTTCAAAGCCAGCTTTAGCAGTTTCAAGATATGAGCTATCCTCTAAAAATGCACCCATAACGGCTTTGATACAGCTTCGCCAGTTAAGGTTTGCACCAAGCATAGTGTGAGGGGTGAAGTTACCTATATTTTCAACACACTCTTTAAGAAAATCTTTATCAACATAATCACGCAAAAGAACGGCAGTATCGTTTAAAGCCAACGGAATACCTATATTCCAATCCCACCAGTTGCCGTATTCTACCGTAGTATCGGCATACCAGTATGTGATTAAGAATTCGAGAGCATACATAGTCTCTTTTAAAAACTCGGCATTGCCCTTTAAGGTTGTATCCCCTACACGGTAAGCTAAAGCCATAGCACGAATACGGTTAAAGTTAGTAGTAAAAGCCGCAGTCTGCGCTCTGTGAGAATCACTGCTTCCCTGTTGTATCGGGTCAGCCGACTTGTCCGACCAGATATGACCGCTTAGTCCCGTTCCGTTAGTGGTAGAAGTAGAGAAAACCGCCGTATTATTAAGCCATAAATCAAAATAATCCTCTTTTGTGGGGTTCTCTGTTTCGGGGCGGGTCATAGTATCCCAATAGCCTTGTGCGGTAGCTGTAATAGAAGCTATCTTGTCAGCTATTACGGGGTCTGAGGTATCCATTTCGCCCGAACCGATAATCGTTTCCTCCCAACGCTCGATAATCTGCGTGTAATAAGCAGAATAGTCTACTTCTTCTGCTACAACAGTTGCCGAAATAAGGGTAGTAGCACAAAGGGCAACCGATAGAATTACCGCACAAATTTTCTTAAAAATTCCTTTCATAGTATTCTTCCTTTCAAAAATATGCCGTTTAAGGAAAAAATGTACAAAAAAATCACAAAAACGACTTTAAAATTTACAAATACAGTATAATACAACCCTATAATAATTACAATTGAAAATACACTCTAAAAAAACATTGAAAATCCAGTATTTTTATGATATATTATTATTGTAATTTCAATATTGCATTAAAAGGGGAATTTTATGCTTTATTCACAGTATAATGACAGCAGGCTGATGTTTGTTCACAGGTCTGACAGGCACCCATCAAACGATGATTTTGTGGAAATGTATCTTAATTCGTGCGAAATAATTTTACCTATTTCGGGAAATGTTTCCTTTTTGTCAGAGGGTACTATTTATACTCCCGGCTTTGGAGATGTTATGATTTTCAGTCCCTATGAGCTTCACAAAACTATTGTTAATTCAGACACACCTTATAACCGAATAGTAATTCAAATTCGTTCCGAAACATTTGAGAAAGACAGCGATTACAATAAATTATTTTCATTCTTTAAAAATCTGCAGTTCGGCAAAATCGGAATGCTTAAAAAGGAGCATCTGCAAAACACCGAAATACCGCAATATATTGACGGACTTAAAAAAATCAGCACAGACAGCACCGAAGAAATAATTCCTTTGCTATTCCCTTTTTTAGACGAGCTTAAAACCGCAATTGAAAACGGCATTGTTACAAACGAGCCGCAAAAAAAGGAAATTGCAAACGCAATCATTAAGTACATAAACGATAATTTAAGTCAGGATTTAGCTCCCGATTTGATTGCTGATAAATTCCACATAAGCCGCTCTAAGCTTGATAAAATGTTCCGTGAAAGGTTTGATACTTCGGTCTGGAATTACATAACAAGAAAACGTATTAAATACGCAAAATCATTGCTTAAAACGGGTAAAAAGCCTACAAAGGTTGCAGTTATGTGCGGTTTTAACGATTACACCACATTTTTTAAAGCCTACAAGTCACGCTGCGGAGTCTCCCCTAAAGAGGATATGATAAATAAAAAAAGCTCCCTCTAAGCGGGAGCCGACTGAGGGAGTTTTTTTATTTATGCTTCTTAAATTCAAGCCTTGAAAACCATTTAAAGGTGAGCGGCCATACACAGCCGGCAAAAATTACTATAAGGAAATAGCGCACAAAATC
The DNA here is from genome assembly GCA_045540835.1 of Acutalibacteraceae bacterium. GTDB lineage: Bacteria > Bacillota > Clostridia > Oscillospirales > Acutalibacteraceae > UBA737. The sequence goes on from JAZQHX010000217.1 coordinate 2,608, forward strand.
GGCTGAATAACTGCTAAAAATCATAGACAGCGGCACACGCAAGCCCTCCTTAATAATAAGCAAGGGTATAACACCGATTAAAAGCTTCAAAACCTGCCCTGATACCGTCGCTTTGGTTTCAAAATTTATAAACCTTATATCAATTTCGTGGGATATAAAAATACCCAAAGTACAGCCGAACATTTTATAAGCATTTTTGGTGCCGTTATTAAGGTTTTCAATATCAACGTCTGAAGGGAATTTATAAAGACTTACAAAAAGCAGGTATCCAGCCGACAACAAAACCATAGCACCTAAAAGAACACGCATAATATTTTCATTATCGCAAGCCTTGTGTACAATAGGATAAAGTCCGAATATAAGAACAAGGGCTATAACGATTGAAACGCCCACATCAAGCAAGGTGTGCACCCCAAGATACAGCCTTGAAAAAGGGACTAAAACACAAATTGCTATACATATAATTCTTAAAATTTTATTCTTATTCCACCTTGCAAGACCTCCGAAAACCCCTACCGACGACTGTGTGTGTCCACTCGGGAAAGAATAACCCGTAGCTTCGGCTATTGCCGATTCTATCGGTTTAAAATCGGGGTCTTTTACCCACGGCCGGGGTATTCTGAACCAAAGCTTCAAAAATTGGTTGAGAATAGTGCCTATAAAACCGATTGACAGCATATAATAGCCTTCACGCTTATTAACACACCAAAAGAAAATAAGACCTAAAACAATAAAAAAGGTTTCCTCACCTAAGTGGGTTATTGTTGAAAAAAAGACGTCTAATACACCGTTTCTCAAATCGGCTAAGAAATGTAATAACTCCATTAAAATTTCATCTCCAAAAACACAAATGGTATGATTCTTTAAAAATCATACCATTTTGTATCTATTTTTTCAAGTATTAAAAGAAATAATCATCTGTACTGTTATTTGAATATTCTTGTTTGTACTGTTCAACTATAACATCTGAATTATTTTTCACATAGCTCTCAAGTTCTTCCATAGCTACACTTTCAGGCAAGGAATAATTCCAAAAGCTCTTGTTTTTATTAAGGTTATATTTAATCTTATAGCTACCGTCATTCTCATTTACGGTTATATATTCTTTATAATCAAGTATATCAAACAAGTATTCGTTCGCCTCATTCGCAATACCACTATCCGATTCATCTGCAAGCCTTATAAGATACGGTACACCCTCATATCCAAGCTCGTAAATGGTATAAAGATCTATTTCCTTTAAAGTCCCCTCTTTGTAAGCATTGTAATTGTATTTCGCCACAATACTGTTAACATTAAAGCAACCCAGAATTATAAGTACAACCGCAGAAGCTATAAATGCTACACGCAAAACACGTATTTTAGGTAAAAACAGCCTTATAATAAGGGCTATGAACAGAACGCATAAGAAAAGCATAAAGGCTGTGGTCTGGATACGCAAGCGTGTCATACCAAAAGACGAAATATAAAGCACCATTTTTGAAATTGCCGTTGCAATAATTATTAAGGTGAACAGCGCAATAAAACAGCATATAATCCTGACACTAACGCCAACTTTACCCTCTTTCTTTTTTGACAACAGAACAGCTGCAAATATAAGAACAAAATTTATTCCTGCAATAATACTCATTTCAAAGAATCCACGTCTTGCATAAGAGGCAACGGTAAATTTATAATTATCGGGTAAAAAACCGCTGAAAGCACTGAAAAAATATGCAAACTGTGAAAACAAATATGCCAGATAACAAACCGATACCGCCGACAAAAAAGATACTAAAACTATATTTTCTACTCCCTTAAAATCGGATTCTTTTTCTTCAGGTGATTCGTCCTTATCTAAAGTAAAGCAATAGGAAATTAAAAGCAGCGCAATAACAATTCCGATAATAAACTTAATAACTGTTATAAAAAAATTGCCAAAAAGCAATTCAATCATTCCGCTGAAGGCTTCGTCGGACGCCATTAAAAGCGGAACAACTATAATTACAACCGGTACAGCGCAGGCTAAACCTATTAAAACCTTTGTAAACTGTTTATTTTTCCCGACAGTTAACAAACCTAATACTGTTGGCTCTACATTGCAGGTGATTCCGTTTATAAAAGGCTTAAAAATGTTTTTAATTATTCCCAAATCGCCTTTTTCTTTATTATCGCTTACAAGTGACAAAAGCCAGGTTAAATTAAGTATTATAAAAGATACTATACTCAGCAGCTTTACCGCAAAATTAGTTGTAAATACTAAGGAAAGTGCAACCAAAACACTTAAAATCATACAGCTAAGCGGAAATGATTTGATTTTGCTGTGCTTTGGCAATAAATATGCAGAAGCCGTAATTAAAACCAAAACAAGTGACACATAAAAACCTGATTTAAACCCACCGCCGATACCGATAAAAGACATTAACAAAGAAACAAAAAGCAGAACAAATGAAAAAACTATATCCCTATGCGTTATATCAAATTTTTTAGTATTATAAATACCCCGTTTCCAATCAAACGGCGTTTCATTTGGATTAACGTAATTATCCATAGTTATTCCTCCGTTACATATTTTATAATATCGCCCGGTTGACAGTTAAGCTCTTTGCAAATACTGTCAAGGGTAGAAAACCTTATCGCCTTTGCCTTTCCCGTTTTAAGTATCGATAAATTTGCCTGCGTGATTCCGATTCTCTCAGCAAGCTCTGCCGAAGTCATTTTATTTATTGCCAGCATTACATCAAGATTTATTTCTATCATACTTTTTTCACCCTATATCGTTAAATCGTTTTCTTCACGAAGCTCCACAGCACTCTGCATCACATTTTTAAGCACACGCAAAAGCATTCCCACAAATCCGCCTGCTAAAGCTACGAACATAAACGGCATATAGAAAAATCCGCCCACAAAGGTAATTGCAGAAATAACAAAGCAACACCATGATACCGTTTTTAAATATAAAACATTGCTACTGACAAAAATATTCTCATTCTTTATATTATAAAGAAGTTTTAAAAGCGAATACAGTATAATTCCCGCAAAAACAGCCGACGGATAAAAGCAATAGCCAAAAACTGTTTTTAACAATTTTATTGCTTCGCCCGTAGGTGAAAAACCACGGAAAGCAGTCATATATATTACAAAAATCCCATTACCCGCTACAACAAAAACTAAAAGCACCACCGCCAAAATAAAGCATACCGCAATTGAAAGATTTACCGATTTTTTTAAATTCCACATAATTTTTCCTCCAATGTAAAATCTTTTCAATGACATATTAACACACCGATTATCGTTTGTCAATAATTATTTTATTGTTTTTCGATAATTTATTATTAAAAAACAGTAATTCGGCTTTTGATTGCAAAATGCGATATGTTGTGATAAAATACTATTGGTGATTAGAATGACTAAAATTTTATTTGTCTGCCACGGCAATATATGCCGCAGTCCGATGGCAGAATTTATTTTTAAGGACAAGGTTAAAAAATTGGGGTTACAAGACGACTTTTACATTGCCTCTGCCGCAACCTCAACCGAGGAAATCGGAAACCGTGTACACTACGGTACAGCGGGGATTCTTCGCAAAAGGGGAATTGATTTTTCCGAAAAAAGAGCCGTGCAGATAACCAAATCCGATTACGAAA
>JAZQHX010000218.1:0-5554 GCA_045540835.1 Acutalibacteraceae bacterium
CCACACCTAAAGGCACCAATCAACAAGACCTGACATTTTTTCTGTCAGGTCTTAATTTATTCTATGATATTCTTTATCCAAAAACCATTTTTTACAAGCAATATTCCAAACACCGATTTTAATATCGAAATCCCCTGCACAGCGGCAAAAAGCCATATAAAAGGAATCGTAGTGAATCGGCTTAAAATAAAGGCTGTAAGAACATTTACTCCCCACATAAATCCGCAATCGAAAATAAAGGTTACAAACATTTTACCGCCCGAACGCAATGTAAAATATGATGCGTGCGTTAGTGCTTCAAACGGCATTGCAATTGCAGTAATCTGCATAAGACGGGTAGCAAGATACCGTATTTCATCATCTGTATTATATGCCAAAGGAATAAATTCTGCGGCAAAGATATAGACAATTCCGATAACCAAAGCAATCATAAAGGAAAAGGCTATCATTTTAAATGCGGCTGATTTTGCGTCACCGAGCTCGTTAGCTCCAAGCATCTGACCTAAAATTATTCCTATTGCCGCACCAACCGCCATATAGGCAATGGAAAACACATTCCAGAAGGTTTGCTGTATATTTCCTGCGGCTACTGCATCAAGTCCTCTAACGGAATAGCATTGATTTACTACCGCCACACCCGAAGCCCACATAGTCTCATTAAGCATTAAAGGCAAGCCCTTTAAAAACAGTCTGCCTATAAGAACCTTTGGCACATAAAGACTTTTGTACAGTCCTTTAATAAAGCTATATTTTTTTCTATTGCAATGGGTTGCTATTATTACAATTAAAAGCTCTGCAAAGCGTGAAATAACCGTAGCAATTGCCGCACCTGCAACCCCGAGCTTTGGAGCACCGAATTTTCCGAATATAAGAATATAGTTAAACAAAAGATTGACAACAACCGCCGCAACTCCTGCATACATTGGAAGATTTGGGTGCCCACCCTCACGCAAAGTGCTCGAATAACACTGAACTATTGTATAAGGTATTAACCCGATAAGCATTATAAAAAGATAATTTTTCGCATAATTCAAGGTAGCTATCGGGTCGGTAACACCCTCGTCCCCTTGCATATACATATTTATAAGCCCTTCACCGCAAAAAACAAAAAGCAAAATTCCAAGTATACACAGAACAAGACCGAAAATCAGCTTAAAACGAAGTGTATAGCGCACACCCTCGTAATCCTTATTTCCGAAAAACTGTGCGCCGAAAATTCCCGCTCCCGAAACAGCACCGAAAATGCAGAGATTAAAGACAAATAAAAGCTGGTTTGTAACTGCAACACCAGTCATTTCAGCTGTACCGACAGCACCTATCATTATATTATCGAGCATATTTACAAAATTTGTTATTCCGTTTTGCACCATAATAGGCAACATCAAAACAAAAAGTCTTTTGTAAAACGCCTTGTCACCAATTAAATTTTTTAACATTATATCACCTGTGCCATAAAATCAACATAGGAATGATAACACAACTAATTGCTTTTGTAAAGTAAAAATGTGACACTCTCAAATGAAAATGTCACATTTATATTTCAATTTATATTTCCGGAACAATATAGCCTTTATCCGTAAGGGCTTTTTCAATTTTATTAAGAATTTCATCACTTTCGGCCCTTACTGTGTGGTAATGGTAACCACCCGTTATATTCATAAGCTCGCTTGACTTTCCGCTTCTTACACCCTCAATAAACTGCTTTACATGCATAGGAGAAAAAATATTAAGCTTTGCTGTCACCTTTCCATATACCTTATGCCATACAAAAACGTCGGCAACAGTACCGCCTAAATCCACAATAAGGCTTAGTTCCTGCTCGGTCTGGTCGGTTGTGTGCCTCACCTTAAATACCCGTTCTGACAAGGGCGTAGAGTGTATAATATAACCGCTGTGGGTGGATAAAATCTCATATCCTGCCGCCTTTAAAACCGATATATCACTTACAATTATCTGCCTTGAAACACCGAATTTTTCGGATAGCTCACTACCTGATACCGCACCGCTTTGTGACATAAGAAAAGCCGCTATTTCTTTTCTTCTTATATCTGCTTTCATAAATCCACCTCTTATACAGCGTGAAGATTTTTAAGGGATAAATCGAGAATGGGTGCAGAGTGTGTTAAAGCACCGCTTGAAATATAGTCAACTCCGATTTCGGTAAGCCTTGCTACATTTTCCTTTGTAACATTACCGCTGCATTCGGTCTCTGCCTTGCCTGCAACCATTTCTACTGCAGTTTTCATATCCTCGACCGACATATTATCCAGCATAATAATATCAGCTTTAGCGGCCAATGCTTCCTTTAACATTTCGAGATTTTCAACCTCAACCTCAATTTTTCTTACAAAAGGTGCATAATCCTTTGCCATTTTAACAGCATTTGTAATTCCGCCTGCCGCCGCAATATGGTTATCCTTAAGCAGAATACCGTCACTCAAATTATAACGGTGATTACAGCCGCCGCCTACTTTTACGGCATACTTTTCAAACACACGCATATTAGGGGTGGTTTTTCTTGTATCCAAAAGCTTTGTTTTAGTACCCTCTAACAGCTTAACAATTGAGTTTGTGTAGGTTGCAATACCGCTCATTCTCTGCAAATAATTAAGGGCTGTGCGCTCACCTGAAAGCAGAACACGAATATCTCCCCTTACTATTCCGAGCTTATCGCCTTTTTTTACCCTGTCACCGTCTTTACAGAAAAATTTAACCTGAGTTTCATTATCAAGAAGTATAAACACCCTTTTAAAAACCTCAAGACCTGCAATTATTCCGTCCTCTTTACAAATAAGCTCTACTTCACCGAGCTTATACTCACGCATAACCGAATTTGTGGTTATATCCTCGCTTGTAATATCCTCTTTAAGTGCATTTAAAATTGCATCATCAGCATTCATTTTCATTGTAATATTATTCATTTTCTTGCCTTTTTCCTTTCTATGGCCTCTAAAACGGCATTTTTGTATTCTTCCTTATAATTACTGTATTTTGCCTTATCAAACAAAATTTCATTTTCAAGCGTAACTTTTGTATAGCTATTCATTATATTATACGCCGCTCGCTTTGCAAATACAAGACTTTCGAGCAAAGAATTACTTGCAAGTCTGTTTTGCCCGTGTACACCGTTGCAAGCAGTTTCCCCCACAGCATAAAGCCTTTCCATTGATGTTTTGCTGTAAAGGTTAACGTCAATTCCGCCCATAAAATAATGCTGTGACGGAACAACGGGTATTGGTTCTTGGGTTATATCATAGCCTTCTTTCAGGCAATGGCTGTAAATATTGGGAAAGTGATTCTTAATTTCCTCTTGCGGTATTCTTTCGAGCGACAGCCAAACGTGCCGACTGCCTTCCTTTTTCATTTCTGCAAATATTGCTTTTGTTACGACATCTCTCGGCAAAAGCTCGTCTACAAAACGCTCTCCCTTAGAATTTATAAGTATTGCACCTTCTCCTCTTACCGATTCAGAAATAAGGAATTCTCTGCCACCCTTTTCGGTATAAAGGGTTGTGGGGTGAATCTGGATATAATCAATATCACGTAATTTAATATTATATTTTATTGCCAGCGCCAACGAATCCCCCGTAAGGTGACGGTAATTAGTTGAGTGTTCAAAAAGACCACCTATTCCACCTGTAGCAAGGACGGTATAATCGGCAGTAATGCTTGTGTATTCCCCTTGCTCATTATGTCCTATTATTCCAAAGCAGGAGTTATTATCACACAACAAATCCACCATTGTGAAATTTTCAATCAGGGTTATATTTTCACGCTTCAATGCCGTTTCAAGCAGATGTGAAGTGATTTCCTTACCCGTCTCGTCCTCATGGAAAAGGATTCTTGAATTGGAATGTGCACCCTCACGGGTATAGATAAACTCCTGACCGTTTTTCTGGAAACGCACACCGAAATCCACCAAATCGCCTATTACTTCCCTTGAAGAACGAATCATAATATCAACCGAATCAGGGTCATTTTCATAGTGACCAGCACGCATTGTATCCTCGTAAAAGGAATCGTAATCCTTATCGTCACGCAAAACGCATATTCCGCCCTGCGCTAAAAATGAATCACTTTTTGAAGCTTTGTTTTTGGTGACCACCAGCACATTTTTGTCCCTTGGTATATTAAGTGCACAATAAAGTCCTGCTACACCGCAGCCTACAATTAAAATATCCGTTTTCATTATTTACCAAGCTCCAACATACGCTCGAGCGGTAGCAAAGCCTTTTGCCTTTTTTCCTCGCTCAGCACAATTTCATTATCCTCATTTTTAAGTGCATTAAGTAATTTTTCAAGCGTATTAAGCTTCATATCCTTACAGCAAGGGTGTGGATTCGGGAAATAAAACCTTTTTTCGGGATTACTCAGAATAAGCTCATACTTAACCCCATCCTCGGTGCAAATGATAAATTCACTTTCATTGCTCGAATTAACATAATCAATTATTTCGGCGGTACTGCCTATGTAATCCGAAAGCTTTAAAATTTCCGCTTCACATTCGGGGTGTGATAATACCAAAGCATTTTTATGTGAATCCTTTTCAGCCAGTAACTGTTCGGCTTTTATTGCGGCATGAATCGGACAACAGCCGTCATTGAGTATTATATTCTTATCCTTTACCTTTTCGGCTACAAAGGAGCCCAAATTTTTATCAGGAATAAAGAAAATGTTTTTGTTGGGTAGCGACTTTACAAATTTAACGGCATTTGAAGAAGTAACGCAAACGTCGCTATGGCTTTTAAGCTCGGCAGTAGAATTTATATAGCAAACGACCGCTAAATCGTCATACTGACTGCGCAGTTGTTCGATTTTTTTAACATCTGCCATATACGCCATAGGACAGTCGGCTGTAACATCAGGCATTAAAACCTTTTTATCGGGATTGAGTATCTTAGCGCTTTCCCCCATAAAATTAACACCGCAAAATACAATTATGTCCGCATCTGTCTGTTTTGCTCTTTTAGCAAGATAAAAAGAATCTCCTACAAAATCGGCAATTTCCTGAATATCGCTTGGTGTATAATAATGCGCCAGAATAACAGCATTCTTTTCCTTTTTAAGCCGCAAAATTTCTTCTTTCATTCTAATCTTCCCTTGTATCCAAAATTTATAGGAAAGTATACTACTAAACTTTACATCTGTCAAGTTATCTGTAAACTTTTGGATATAAAAACAGAAAACCAACTCCTAAGGGTTAGTTTTCTGTTAAAAATTATGGCCTATTCAATTAAATTGTACCTGTCACTACCAAAGTAACAATACCGGGGGTGAGGCTATATTCGCCCGTTGTCGGGTCTTGAACATAGGTTGCCGCAGGAACTGTTATTCTGCCTGGAACGGTTGTAAACAAGCCGGTAGTCTCATCGTAGTTATAATCTGTACCCTCATTTAAAGTGTTACCCTCAAAGGTGACAACAAGATTTGTGAGTATCGGGTCAAATAAATCGCTTATCGTTGTATCGTCAGTAGCGACTACTGCCCTGTTGCCCGAATTCTGTATCACAAAGGTATAGGTTACACGGTCATTGTCCACTACCTGGGTAGGTGT
>JAZQHX010000219.1:0-1760 GCA_045540835.1 Acutalibacteraceae bacterium
TGTAGATTTACTTAAGGGAAACGGAACGGTAGTGTTTATTGACAGACCGCTCGAACAATTAGTTACAACCGACGACCGTCCGCTTTCAAGCAATAGGGAGTTGCTCGAAAAAAGATATAATGAAAGATATGATATTTACTGCAATAGTGCAGATGTTATTATAAATGCAGTAGAGCAGTTAGAAGTAAATATCCAAGCAGTAGCACAGGTGATGAAATGAAAATTTTAGTTATAAATGGACCGAATATAAATATGTTGGGTATTCGTGAGCCTGCAATTTACGGTAAAGAGAACTTTGCCACCCTTTTGAGCAATATAGAAACACATTGCAAAAGCAAAGGGATAGAAGTAGAGCTTTATCAGTCTAATCACGAGGGTGACCTTGTAGATAAAATACAGTCGGCTTTCAATAGCGCAGACGGTATAGTAATAAATCCCGGTGCGTATACCCATACAAGTATAGCATTGCTTGATGCTGTAAAAGCGGTGGGAATCCCAACGGTTGAAGTACATATTTCGGACGTGTCAAAGCGTGAGGATTTCAGACAGATAAGCTATATCAGAGCCGCCTGCGTTAAGACAATAGCAGGTCACGGAATAAACGGATATATTGAAGCAATAGATTATTTATTGGAAGAGGACTTTTAATGATAGTTAAAATAGAAAAAAGCACCGCTTTTGGTAGAGTATCAGCACCGCCGTCAAAAAGTATGGCGCACAGATATTTGATTTGCGGCGCATTGTCCGAGGGAGAAAGCAGGATTAGCGGAATTGCTCTTTCGCAGGATATAGAGGCTACTCTCGGATGCCTTGAAGCCTTGGGTGCAAAGGTAAAAATAGAGGGTGATACTGTAATTATCGGCGGTATTGATATAAACCGTAAGGTAAAATCAAATATGCTTTTCTGTAATGAGAGCGGAAGTACGTTGAGATTTTTAATACCTTTATGTCTGCTTTTTGACCAGAAGCTGTTACTGACGGGTAGCGAAAGACTAATGCAACGTTCACTCTCTGTATATGAGAATTTATGTAAGGAACAAAATATACCCTTTATTCAGGGAGAAAACGCAGTAGCACTTAAGGGCAGACTTATAAGCGGTAACTATGCTGTAAGAGGGGATATTTCGAGCCAGTTTATAAGCGGACTTATGTTTGCTTTGCCATTGCTTAAAGAGGACAGTACAATTGAAATTATAGGCGATTTGGAGAGCGGCTCCTATTTAGGTCTTACGGTAAAGGCTTTGGCAGATTTTGGAATAAGAATTACCCGCAAGGACGAGCGTACAATTTATATTAAAGGCTCGCAGACATATAAAAAGCGTGATATAAAGGTTGAGGGGGATTACTCCAATGCCGCATTTTTAGACGGCTTTAACCTTTTAGGTGGAAATGTTGCGGTAAGAGGTCTTGACGAAAACTCCGCTCAGGGCGACAGGGTTTATAAAGAGATTTATCCGCTTTTGCAAAAGGGAAGTCCCACTATTGATATTTCCGATTGCCCCGATTTGGGTCCTGTGCTTATGGCTTTGGCCGCCGCATTAAACGGTGCGGTATTTACGGGAACACATCGCCTTAAAATAAAGGAAAGCGACCGTGGTCAGGCTATGAAAGAGGAGCTTATCAAATTCGGTTGCAATGTCGATGTGAAAGAGAATACCATTATTGTCGAAAAATGCGAGCTTAAAACCCCTGAAGTGCCGTTGCTCGGACATAATGACCACCGTATAGTAATGGCTTTAAGTCTTCTGTTAACCATTACC
>JAZQHX010000220.1:0-4564 GCA_045540835.1 Acutalibacteraceae bacterium
GGTAGACAGAGACAAAATTGAGCCCAAGCACTTTAAAAAGTGGGTTGATTTCTGTAAGGAAAGAGGTCTCGGTTGTGACTTTAACCCCACATTTTTCTCACATCCGATGTGCGACCCACTTACCCTTTCAAGCCCTAACGAGGAAACCAGAAAGTTCTGGATAGAGCACGGAAAGGCTTGTATCAGAATTTCGCAATACTTAGCTGAGGAATTAGGTCAGGAATGTGTTATGAATATCTGGACGGGTGACGGCTTTAAGGATATTCCGGCTGACAGAATGGGCCCCCGTGTAAGATATAAAGAGTCTATTGACGAAATTTTAAGCGAGCCTTGTGATTTTAATAAGGTTAAACCCTGCGTTGAATCAAAGGTATTCGGTATCGGTGTTGAGGCTTATACCGTAGGAAGTGCAGAATTCTCCCTTTCCTATGCGGCAATGAATAAGGATAAATGTATACCCCTTATGGATAACGGTCACTACCACCCGACAGAGGTTGTATCGGACAAGATTCCCGCTTTGCTTGCATTTTTCGATGAAATTGCACTCCACGTAACAAGACCTATCCGTTGGGATTCCGACCACGTTGTACTGCTTGACGACGAAACAAAGGAAATCTGTAAAGAAATCGTTCGTTGCGGTGGCTTAAAGGGTAGTGTTAAGATAGCGCTCGACTACTTTGACGCATCAATTAACCGTGTATCTGCTTGGACAGTAGGACTTCGCAACACCCAAAAAGCACTTCTTATGGGACTTCTTAACCCCACAGATAAGTTAACCGAACTGCAGAATGGCGACAACTGGACCGAGCTTATGGTTATGCAGGAAGAAATAAAGACATTACCTTTTGGCGATGTTTGGGCTGAGTATTGTAAGGAATGTGGCGCACCTTTAGACGGCGAATGGTTCGACACAATAAAGGACTACGAAAAAGAAATTTTAGCTAAGAGAGGATAATAAAAATGAAGGATATTTTAACCGCTCCCTTTGTGGAAGAAATGAAAAGAACAACTGCTAATATGTACCGTCAGGGCTGGGACGAAAGAAACGGCGGTAACATCAGCTATATGTTAGAGACCGAGCAGGTTGCAGAGTACTTAGACCTTGACAATGTTATCCGCACAATCCCTACGGGTTTTGACGCTACTGAGCTTATCGGCAAAATCTTTATTGTTACAGGTACCGGTAAATACTTCAAGAATGTAGAAATTGACCCCGAAACCAATCTTGGAATTATCCGCATTGCAAAGGACGGCACAACTGCTGAGCTTTTGTGGGGCTGGAAGGACGGCGGCAAGTTTACAAGTGAATTACCTGCCCACCTTATGAGCCATATGACAAGACTCAGAAAAGACCCCAACCATAGAGTTGTAATGCACACTCACCCTACATACACCCTTGCTATGACACACATTCACGAGCTTGACGACAAAAAGTTCACCCACACAATCTGGGAAATGTGTACCGAGTGTATAGTTGTATTCCCCGACGGTATCGGAGTACTTCCCTGGATGGTTTGCGGCAATAACGAAATTGGTATTGCAACCGCTAAAAAGATGGAGGAATACCGCTTGGTTGTTTGGGGACTTCACGGAATTTACGGCGCAGGCAGAGATATGGACGAAACCTTTGGTCTTATCGAGACAGTAGAAAAAGCCGCACAGCTTTATATGCTTACTGCTCATATGCCCCACGTAAATACAATTCTTGACCCCGAACTCAAAGCCGTTGCAGATGCATTTGGTCTTGAGTACAGAAAAGATTTCCTTAATCTTTAATAAATACAATAAATACAATTAAAAAGCGATGCGGAAGAAGTCAGAACATTTCAACTTCTTCCGCATCGTTAATTTTTTTGACAAGAAAGTTATAATTATATTCAATAACGGACAGTCGGGGACGCCTGTCCCTACAAAAAATCTTTTGTTTGCGTGCAAAACTATGATTTATTTTTTTGCCTTCTTTGACGTTTGGTTTTAAATAATTCGTATGCAAATTCGTATACCCTTGTTTTATCCTCGGCAGAAAGATTATGTATTACACTTATGTGATTTTTGTCCCTTACAGTAAGATTTATATCAGGTGGTTCAGGTTTTGGTTCAGGCTTTGGCAAAGGAACTCCACCTATGGGAAGAACTTCACCACGTAATATTGCCAATTCAGCATAATATTTCCTTAATTCTTTTGCTTTCTCTTCACCGAGTAGCAACTCCAGAATATCGGCTTTTAATATTTTTGCAATTCGTAATAATCTTACACAATCAATATTACCACGGCGCTCCATTTGCGAATAAGTGCTTGTCTTCATACCTAAATGCTCTGCCATATCCGTTTGATTAAAATTAGCAAGCTTTCTGTACTGTGCTATACGTCGGTTAATGCTTTTATCTTTCATAAAGAGAACATCCCCCAAAAATAAAAAAGTGCGCAGCAGAGCTACGCACCGAAAAATGCATCACTCTACCGCAGCGACGCAAGTTTTTTCCATTCCACGAGAATGCAAAATCAGAGAATGCATTTTTACCAATGTAAAATACAATCTCGTGGGTTTGGAACATATTAAACTTACGTCGCTGATATGATTTTAACACACTTTTTATATTTTGTAAAGAAAAAACTAAGAGTTTAACGCACCATAAAAAAACAAAGCCTCCCTTGTAAAGGGAGGCGGAGGATTTACTAAACATTACTGTTATTACTAAAAGGTTATATTATTTACCCAAAACCGCAATTCCTGCAAAATATTTCTTGTATCTTACAAGGTCTTTAAGGTTAATAACACCGTCTGCGTATACATCGAAAACCATAACATCGGCAATTTCGGTTTCAAGTGTTCCCAAGAGGTACTGGCGGAGTAATACCATATCTTCGGTTGCTACCTCGCCGTCACCGTTTGCATCGCCTAATACTTCAGATTCTTTCCACTTAGCATAAAGGGTAATATCGGCTGTAACCGCAGACGAGAAATCATAAGCGGTTGTGCATTCAGCATCGGTATACCAGCCTACAAAATCATAGCCGTCTTTTGTAGGTGTTGTCGCAGTCACAGTTTCATTATTCCATACGTAAGCAGGGTCTACATAGTCGCCGCCGTTTGCATTAAAGCTTACCTTATGGCGAACATAAAGCTTTGACGCATAAGAAGAATTACCGAGATAAAGCTCATCAATAGTACCGTTAAAGTACTGTGTTTTATCTTTAAATACTGCTGTTGATGCCGAGAATCCGTTTATATACATTACTCTCGCACTTGTTTCCCAAGCCGTTGTATGGGTAGCTGTTCCTACAGTTTCACCGTCACGGGTAAGTGTTATTGTATATGTTCCGTTGCTGTAAGCGTGGGTAACGTTTATATGATACCATTCGCCTGCCTTCCAGTCGAATGCATCTGTAGAATCATACCACGTACCTGTCCAGCAGAATGAAAGTTTACCTTCCTTTGTAACCCTGATAGCCCAAGGTATAATATCATTGTTGTCTCTGCCTAAAATAAGCTGGTCGGCTGTCCAATCGGCTGAATCCTCATTGAAGCTTACCCAGAAATCATAAGCCTTATTTCCAACAGTAGTCTGCTTAGGATCCATTCCTATATAGCCCTGCTGATTTTTAGCAGAAACCATTTTCAGATAATCATTTGCACTGTCAAACTTAACAGCAGAGCCTACAAAACCGTCTACCCATTCAACGCCGCCACTTAAAACTGCACTGTAATCGCAGTTGTCAATGCCTGCTCTGCCTATACGTGATACCGTTGTGCCATAGCCGTCGTTAAAGCCATAGTAAAGTATAACCTTGTTAAGAGTGCCCGAGCTTGCTGTAAGATTTTTTACTACTTTATCAGCATACTTGCTGTCAGCGTCTACAAAGCCTGCATAAACAGTAATATCGGTATTTATTTCGGTTGTAAAGTCAAAGGCTTTTCCGTCTTTATCGAGCCAGCCTATAAAGATATAGCCGTCCTTAGTCGGATTTTCGGGCTGTGTTACAGTACCACCCAAATCCACATACTGTGGAGCAATTTCTGCAGCGCCTGCAGTATCAAAGCTTACCTTTGAACGGAGTCTTATTTCTTCTCCGCCGCCGGCTGCTCCTAGGTACAACTCATCAATAACACCGTCAAAATAATTAGTTTCCTTAAATGCGGCACTGTTATTTATAGTCATAACAGACTTATACTGTATACCTGCGCCTGTTGTTCCTGTGCCTACAACATTTCCGTCACGCTTGATAGTCAAAGCATATGCACTTGTATGATTGATGTTTATATGATACCACTCGCCTACATTCCAATTCATAGTATCACTTTCATACCATATGCCATTCCAACAGAAAGCAATCTTTCCTTCTGTTGTTACCTTTACAGCCCAAGGCATATTTGAGCTACTGTATTTTGCAAATATAATCTGTTCATGCTCAGTAGGATTAGTATTAAACTTAACCCAGAAATCATACTCGGTAGCGCCGCCAAATACAGACTGATTCGGGTGCATACCGATAGTATCGTTATTGTATCCACTTACCTTGTTAAGTGTTAAGGTATCTTCAAGTGAATCGAATTTTACAGCC
>JAZQHX010000221.1:0-2323 GCA_045540835.1 Acutalibacteraceae bacterium
ACGACATGGCTACGATCCGACTTGGGTTATTAAATTCATCTTTTATAACGAAAAGGTAGACGCCCAGTTTATTTTGCTTTTCTCTATTGTAATCGCAGGATGCGTTGCCGCATTTTTTGACCGTGGTATTTTCCTTTCGGATAACGGACAAAGCTTTATATTCTGGATAGGCGCAGGTGCACTTTTAAAGAAAATCTCGCCTAAAAGCCAAAAAACCGAAACTCAAAAACAGTAATTCAGCAAAAGGACGAATGTTTCAATGTTAATTAAAAAAGATCATCTTAATTTTGCCGTCGGACCGGTTATGATGTCGGACGAGATTATGAAGTTAGGAGCTGACCCTGTCCCCTATTTCAGAACCAAGGATTTTTCGGCGCTTATGCTTGAAAACGAGCAGCTTATGAAAAAATTCGTATCTGCCCCCAATGAAAGCCGTGTAGTTTTTCTGACTGGTTCGGGTACTGCAGCTATGGATGCGGCGGTTAATAATCTTTTTTCACGTGAAGATAAAGTACTGATAATAAACGGCGGAAGCTTCGGTCACCGTTTCTGCGAAATATGTGATGCCTATGCGATTCCTTATGAGGATATAAAGTTGGAAAACGGCAAGGCACTCAAATACGAGCATTTAGCCCCCTATAAAAATAAAGGCTTTACGGGACTACTTGTTAATATGGACGAAACCTCTACCGGTGTTTTATACGATGTTAAAATGATTGGCGACTTCTGTAAAGAAAATAATATGGTATATGTTGTTGATGCCATAAGCGCCTTTTTAACAGATGAAATAAATATGACTGACATTGGTGCAGATATTGTGCTTACCGGCTCACAAAAAGCGTTGGCATTAGCTCCCGGAGTTGCCATAATGGTTTTAAGTGACAGAGCGGTTACACGTGTTATGAACAATAAGCCGTATTGCTATTATCTTGACTTGAAATCCGCTCTTGTTAATATGGAAAGAGGTCAGACACCTTTTACCCCTGCTGTTGGAATTTTGATTCAGCTTAATGCAAGACTTAATCAGATTGATTCAATTTCTTTAGAGGGTGAGCGTGCCAATATTAAAGCTGTTGCAGATGATTTCAGAGAGAGAATAAAGAAATATCCTTTCTCTATAGTATCCGAATCCCTTTCTAATGCTGTCACTCCCCTTTCCCCTTTAAACCCAGAAGTATCGGCATACAAAATTTTTGAAACCTTAAAGGAAGAATACGATATTATCGTTTGCCCGAACGGCGGTGATTTAGCCCACAAGGTTTTCCGTGTAGGTCATATGGGAAGTCTTAGTATAAAGGATAATGATAAGCTTTTTGCCGCTTTGGACGATTTGGTAAAGCGTGGAATAATAAAGGAGTAAGATTATGAAGGTATTATTACTTGCCGCAGGCAAAGGAACCAGAATAAGCAGATATTTGTCGGGCAATCCGAAGTGCACCGTTAATATTGGTGACTGCAAGCTTATTCAGTACACAATAGATATGCTTCACCGAAAAGGAATAAGCGAAATAGCCATTGTTACGGGCTACCGTGCAGAGGTTATACGCAATACCCTCAATGACGACAGTATAAAGTATTATTACAATCCGTTTTTCGATGTTACAAACAGCGTTGCTTCTGCCTGGTTTGCAAAGGATTTCCTCAAAGGTGACGATGATGTTGTAATAATGAATGCCGATGTTTATCTGGAAGAAGCACTTCTTGACAGAATTATGGAATGCAAAAAATCCCCCGTTATGTTTGCGGATAATTCCCGTAAAGAGGAAGCCGACTATAAGTTTAAATATGAAAACGGTCTGCTACAAAAGTACGGCAAGGAATTAGAGGGCGATGACATTACGGGTGAATATATCGGTACAGGCAAATTCAGCAAGGAATTTATGGTTGAATTTTTAAATACACTCGATAATATGATAAACACTCAACAGCATTCGGTTTGGTGGGAAAATATCCTATACAATATGGTAGGTAGCCGTGACATTTATGTTGAAGAAGTTAACGGGCTATTCTGGGCCGAGGTTGACTATATTGAGGATTATAAGCGTATACTTGAATTTCGTGGCTTCAACCCGGATAAAACACCTATGACATAAGGAGAAGTTATGAATAGTGTTGCAGAAAATATCGACTCCCCGAAAAAATCCCGACTTTTGTATTTAGATATAGCACGTACAATTGCCATTATTTCAATTTCACTCAATCATGCTGTAAACCGAACGTATGATAATTACGGAAATCAGCATGCCCAGTTTCTTGAACTTTCAACCGCCTCAAATATTTTAAAGACTGTGATAACAGTTTTCAGCAGAATCGGCGTACCATT
>JAZQHX010000222.1:0-4973 GCA_045540835.1 Acutalibacteraceae bacterium
CGAAATATAAAAAACACTTTTAAAGAGTGAACTGTTACAATTTATGCATACAGTATATACAAAAAGCCATCTTTCAAATTGAAAGATGGCTTTTCTCAGTTTATTACCAATATTAAATGTTAGTTTATGCTAAATACATATTTCAATGGTATAATATGAACAATTTATTTATTTGCAATTATTTTCTTTAATCTTACCAGATCCTTAATATCTATGTTTCTGTCAACATTAACATCAACAAAATCAAAGCTATCCATAGCATTTAAAAGCACATTTCTGACTGTAACAAGGTCATTTGCATTAGTCTCGTAGTCACCGTTAACGTCACCCGAAACAAGGTAAGAAATTTTAAGCTCGTTAAAATCAAGGTAAGTAATGCCGGTGCCTGATGCTCTTGCAAAGGTAAATATTATTTTTTCGCCCGCTTTAACCTTAACAACCTCATCTACCTCACGTGATTGTCCTGAAGCTACAACATCATAAGTACCTTTATCAATAAGATTAAGTGTGCCGGAAGGTGTATTTGCAGGATAAACCATAGTATCATTTATATCTGCATCCTGAATTTTACCATTCTCAACCGTATTGGCATTAGCTTTAAAAATACCGTACTTAATTGTAGGCGTACCATTAGTCCTTAAATCAAAGGAATGTCTTACCTTTATAAATCCATCCTTCGGTGCTTCATATACAATACCTGTAACAAGACCGCCTGTGAAAAGCAAACCATCCTTACTAATCCAGTTAGATTTGTTCCAATACTGGGTTTCTCCGAATGTTCCTACAGTATACTCCGTTGTGCTTTCGTCAAAAATACCGTTTGTAAGGTTAGCATCTCTTACTGCAGGATAGTAATTCCAACCGATATTGTCCTTCCATTGAGTAAGTGAGAAATCGGCCTTGTAGTCATATACATTGTCGATATATGCTACTTTAAACTCATCGAACATAAATTTATCGTATGCGCCGCCGCCTGTATTGGAACGTGCAATAACAAATATAATCTTTTCGCCGGCTTCAACCTCTACGATTTCGTCGATATTTATTTTAGCAGTACCGTTCGAAGCAATTTCGAGAACCTCGTAAGTGCCCTGAGTTGTCAAAGTAAAAGAACCGTTAGCTGCACCTACAGGGTAAACCGTGCTCAGGATATCCGCGTCCTGAATTTTACCTTCTTCTGTTGTTTCTGCTTTTGCCTTGTACACAGCAAACTTATAGATATTTCCTACCTTACCGGTAATATCAAAAGACTGCATTACATTTACAAGACCGCTTTTAGGTGCTTCAAAGACAATACCTGTTACAGCCTGACCGGAAGTGTGAATAAAATCAGCACTGATAAAATTCGACTTAAACCAAGCTTTGGTACCATAATCGTCTTCCAAGGTGTATTCTTGGTTGCTTTCATCGAATACGCCTACTGTAGCGTCAGCAGTTCTTACGTAAGGATAACAGCTCCAACCGTTGTTGTCCAACCATTTTTCGGTTGAAAAGGAAGTCTTAAAATCGTACAGATTAACCGTTTCCTCGTTTTCGGGTTCGGAAACAGCAGTTTCGGCACTAACAGATACGCAGGAAAACATTAGCGCAACTGTAAGTATTAATGCTACTAAAGTCAATGCGAGCTTTTTGTTTTTTAACATTCTTTGTTCCTCCTTATAATTTTAAAAACTTTTATTTATTCGTAAAAAGTTACAATTCCTTTTCACATATTAATTATAATCTTTAGCAATTTGCATTACTATACTATCGATAAGACGATATGGAAAAAAAGTAAGATTGAAACGGAATATATTTAATTATTACTGATTGACAATAATCCTTTTAAGCCTTACTAAATCCACTAAACTCAATACCCCATCCTTATAGAAATCGTAAGATAAATCTTCTTCGGCTGTGCCTAACAGCATTTTACGCAGTTCGATTAAATCCTCCGCAGTATAAAGCCGTTCTACAAGGTCTGTACCGTAAATATTTTCGGTATCGGATGGCGAATACTCTGCCCTTTCGTTATATTTGAATTCCACCGGGAAGGTATTACCAGAAACCTCAACATTTTTAGCTCCGCTTATATAAACAGGACTTCTTTTTTCCGAATACGAAGCAGAATCAGTGAATATGTTATCGGTAATTTTCACATTATCCGCAGAATCTATATAGATTGCGTGTGCGCCCCAGTTTTCAAATTTATTACCCGAAATTATAATATTTTTATGCTTAATATAACCCGAATTCAAATTTTTACTGTTACCCATTATAGCCAGAGCGCTATTATCATCTGTAAGCTCTTCGGTAAGATTGGTATTTTTTATTTCATTATTCAAAAGGTTAAGGCCGTTCACATAACCACTTTCGCAAAAACTTGTATCAACCACTTCGGGAGAAACCAAAATTCCTGCTCTGCCTGTTTCACTTATAGAGCAGTACTGTATTGTGCCTCCCGCCTTAACAACACCGCCTCTCGGATAACTCATTCTGAGTTCACAGTTATCATAAAGGAATCCGTCACCTATTGCCGAAAGATTAAACATAATTGCATCAGAGAAATAATAAATCAGGCTGTCCGTAAGCTTTAAGGTGAAGTATTCGCCGCCATTGTGACTTACAGTATCCTCTGCGGCGGTTGTCTCGCCTAAAATTCTTCCCGTAGACGGTAAATATACAAGAATCCTATCACCTGCTCTAAAATGTCTTGTAATATTACCGTAGGCAGAAGCACTGTTATCATAAGTTATCGTTTTGGTAAAATAGTTATAATCGGTTACAGATGAATAAACACCGTGAATATTAAAGGCATCGTCGTGTCTTTGGTTAGCCTTATAGTTAGTAACCTGCGGACCAACAACACATTCATTGGCGTTAAGGAAATTAGATACACTCCATATAGCCTCAGGGCCGTAATACTTGCCGCCATATTCGGTTATCCAACCCTTTTCCTGCCAACAGCTGAACTTTTCGTCGCTACTGCTTACTTCGTAACCAAATCCGGGTGTTGCTACTAAACGGTTATAATAATTCTTATTACCCCACTGGTCACCAACTGCCGCTTCAACACTTGCATACGCTGTCAGGTCTTCGGTAAGACAATTTGTATTATTATCGTACTGTATAAATCGGTTTCCTCTTACTCGGGCGGCAAAGGTATCTCCTACCCTTACGTCTTCATACTCCACAATCTTTTCAAACTTTGTAAGACCGTTTCCTAAATACTCTCTCGTTCCTGTAAAGTTTGATTTTGCCGCAGGCGTAGTACTGCCTTCTCTGTAAATCAACGTATAGAAATTCTTTATATAATAATCATTTATCGACAAATCGGGAAAATACCCCGGGTGGGATTCCACTATAAAGTAGTCATAACCCACTTCGGTTACTGTTCCCTGACCTAAAGCCGCCTGATTATAGCCGATTGTAAGTCCTCTTAACGAACAGTTTTCGCTGTTATTAAGGGTAATATGCCAATACGACATTCTGCTTGTAGTAGCCTCAAAGAAGCTGCAGTAGAAATAAAGGTCTATTCCCTTTTGGTTGTAAAGACGCATACTGTTTACTGTATAAGCTCCCGGTGCTAAGAATATATCTTCCTGCGTTTCAACCGCATTTTCGACATAATCTCCAACCGTTTTAATACTTCCACCGTCATTTACATAGGTCTTTCTTTCTATTCCTACAAATATTTTATTATCTACCTTTGCCAATAGGTCTTCGTTCACTCCGACCTTGTCTCTTACGCTCTGGTCATAAACATTAGAGCCGTAATGGTCGGTTCCGTTCTTGTCTACCGTAACACTTGCTACGGGTTTTCCATCTTTGCCTCTGCCTGCGCCGTTATTATTTTCAACTATGCAGTTTTTACCGCCCTTTACGGTTATTTTGTTTGCGGTATTCTCTACTACTGCGCAGGATTTTCCGTTTGTAAGGCTTATATTACCCGAAACGGTATTTTTTACAATTGATACCGACTGTCGGTTTTCGGCTTTAACACTACCTTTTATATTGTTCATAGCCGCCAAGGCAAAATTTCCGCCCAAAGTAACATTTCCGTCTATGGTATTATACTTAACCACAGCCGAATCCTTATTAAGTGTAATATCTCCCTTAATATAACTGTTTCCTACATATACTCCTTCAAGAGAGCTGCCGCTGTCTTTTACGGCATAATCCTTTACTCCCGTAATATAGGAATTTATTATTGTTGCGTATTTTACCGAATCATTAAAGGTTATACCCTTTATTTTTTCGTTACCTACAAAACGCAATGCATCTATTACAAGGTCGGCTTTTTGGGAATTTGTAGCGGTTCCGGTTGTTGTTAAAAGCTGGGCTTCACTACTTGAAGTACCGTCTATCTGCCAACCCATAATACGGCAGTTACGCACATTATTTGCTGTTATAAGACTCGCATTACCATTTAATTCGGCAGTAAGATTTTTAATTCTTGCGGTATTTACTCCTTGTAATACCACACCCTCGGCTTTTACGAAATAGCCGTCCAAATCGGTAATTTTATTATTAAAGCGGCTGTCAAACACAAGCTTTCCGTCCGAAATTTCATATCCGCCTTTACTTAAAGTACCGTCTGAAATACCCTTTACAAAGTTTTCGGCGGTAATCGCTTTATAGCTTATGTTTCCGCTATTCCTTGCAACCATAGGGAAGCTATCGCCCTTAAGGTTATTACCTGCAGACGAATACTTGCTTTCCTCTATATACGGTTTGTCAAAATCCGAAATACTGACTATTTCGTTCTCTTTTTCATTATAAACGGTATATGCAATATTAGGTTTAATCATAAGATTATCACCTATATAAGTGCCGTTAGCATTAACACAAAAATAAATCCACTCGCCCTTTTTAATATAGACATCACTTACGCTTGCATTTATTACGGTAGAAACTCTCAACACCTTAGTTTTATAAATAACATCATTTTTATTGATTATACCGTCTGTTCCCTTGAAAATTCCGATTTTAAC
>JAZQHX010000223.1:0-8004 GCA_045540835.1 Acutalibacteraceae bacterium
GATTCCATACCGTAATACTGAACACCATCCATTTTGCCGGTGGTTTTCTTGGCAACCTGGAGGAATGTATCGTAATTCCAGTTGTTCTTGTTTATATATTCGTGTGGGGTTGTAACACCGAATTTTTCAAAAATATCAGGGTTGTATGCAAGACCTAAACCTACATAAACACGGTCAATCATAATGGTTATATAGTGCTTTCCCTTCCAGGTGCAGGAATCCATAGCGCCCTGATTGTAAATTTTTTCGTCTAAATCGAGGTAATCATCGAGCGGATGCAGGTATCCTGCCTTCATATGCTGAGGATAAGGCCATGAGGACGCCAACTGTACAACGTCAGCAAACTTAACGCCCGACTGTGCAGCCGTTACCCAAGCACCCTGATATGACATTGAGTCCTCAATAGTTTTATACTTGATTTTACAGTTGTATTTCTTTTCAACTGCATCAACCATCTTTTTCCAGTCCTTGTAATAGGTAGCAGAGGGAGAAACCTTTCTACCGCTTCCGCCCCAAGCGGCAAATACAACATCTTTGCCCTTAAGGTCAACGTCACTCTTACCGCTTACTTCTTCCTTGTCGCCCTTACGGTCGTCCTCGTCCAAAGCGGCAGAATTATTATTTTTACCTTTGTCCTTGTCTTTGTCCTTATCTGCATCGGTTTTGCCCGTGCTTGAGCTGCCGCTTGAATGAGTAATTATCTGTGTTTCGCCTTCACCGCCGACCCACATTGACTCTTCAACAACCTTTTGACCACAGCCCACAAGCGAAGTGGTCATAGCGAAAGCCGTCAGGACAGCCGCTAATTTAATGATCGTTTTTTTCATAATTAAATCCTCCTATTTTTTATATAGCTAAAACTAAGCTATATTAAGTTTTTGTAAAAGCATCAGAAATCAGGCTTTAGGTGCTGATTTTTTACGCTTTTTCTTTACGAGAATCACCGTAAGAACGGTTATACCTGCCGCCGCAAATACGCCGCCTGCGATTATCAGTGCATATACCCACCATTCGGTTGAGTAAATACGTCTTATCTTGCGGTATCCGCCGCCGGGAGTATAAATCTCCTCGGTCCATTCTCTATAATCACCGTTATCATCGGTAATTTCCTCGTCGTCATCGTAAGGCTCTTCCTCATAAATGTCATCGTCCGTATAGTCCTCAGGTTCTTCTGGCATATTAAGCAGATAATCGGGGCCTCTTAATGCCGCCGCCTCCTTACGTGCCGCAATTGCATCGGACAAATCCTTAGCTGCCTTATTCAAAGCTTCAAAAGGTCTTGAGCTGTCAAGCGATTTGAAGTGAGCCGTCATATCATCGGTGAGCATATTGTAAATGTCATCGGTAAGATTATAAACGTCCTTATACTTATTTATTGTAAGTGACGGGTTCCAACTCAGCATTACGTCCTTACCGCCGTTATCGTAACGAAGCTCATAACGGATTATATCGCCTGCTTTAATCTCTACACCCTTAATATCGTAAGTGAATTTTGTGCCGTTGGTTATGGTTGACCAACCCTTTTCAGGATAGAGATTCTTTCCGTTGAGAAGTATTCTCGCCTTAATCTTGGCAGGTATTTTTTCTGCTTCGTCTATAAAGTGTGTACCTATAAATCCGGCTGAGCCTTTGGTGCTTAAATAACCGTCTGTCCGTACAGTAAATCTTGCACTTATAATCGGCTTAATGTCTTCGGGCCAGTTGTTCTCTGTCCAGATCTGGAATTTCCACTTCTGGAAGTTTGAAACACCGTAAAGACTGTATTTGGTATCAAGCCAGTAATTCCAGCTAGTTCTCATATTGTCACGATAAGGCATACCGTCACCGTCAGCCGACTGTATCTTCCAATAAGGACTTAGCTGATAATCCGCCATCCAACCTGTATTAAGCGAATGGATTGACTTTTCGGTAATATAGTCGGTCACAACTATCTGCGGAGCAATTCCGCCCGATGCTACCCACTTGCCCTTAAGAACAGTAGCGTTATTTATATAGCTGTCAAGATCGGCTTTTGATGCCCAGTTATACATCTGGAATTTTAGCTGGTCGCCAACCTCTAACTGAAGCTCCATTTCCTCTGCTTGTGAAGCAAGGTTTGAATTATTAAGCTCTTCCCAGACCGTGCCGTCAGCACTCGTCCAGATAAGTGTTGATTTAGCATCAATTGCCTCTTGTGAAGGCCAGAGCACCGTTTCCTCACCCGTAGCGGCAGATACCTTTGTTATGCGGTATCTTACCACACCACCGTCAATAACCTCGCCAATAGTAGGTACCATATTCTTAATCTGATACGAACCGGTTGACGGAGCAATAAAGCGTTTCTGTGAGCCTACATACTGATAGGTGTATCCGTCCTTATTGTATCTGCCTATTGCCATAGGCGTTTTATTTGAGTGGTAGTTAAGCCACAAAAGACCGTCCATACCTTTATACATCAGTTCATGAGCACCCGAAGTACCTATACGGTAGAAATCGGGATTGATTACACCGAGCATTTCACCGGTTTCGGGGTCGATGTTTATATATTCAAGATTCCAACGGTTTTCCATAGGAACGTAGTTATATGTTGTGAAATCTCCCTTATGTTCAAAATGTTTATAAGGACTATAATGGGTGCAGTCGTAAATTCTGAGACCTATATCCACGTGCTCAATCTTTACGGGAGAATCAACCATAAATCCGGGGGACGCAAGGCTTATATTAAGCGCTTCTGCGGTTGACTCCTTAGCATAAATCTGCAAATATACGGTATCGCCTTCGCCGAATGTTACCTCTGCGTGAGGAATTGTAATATCCTCATTCTGCTTTATGCTTTGCTCGTACCAGCCGTCAGCATCGGTATCAGCAGGCCAAACGGTAGCAACCGTGCCGTCAGCCTTTTTCTGTATAAGTCTTAACATAAATGTGGCTGTTGCATCGGTTTCAAGCTGAAGTCCCGAACGGAAGTTGAATACGCCTGACTGCGGTGCGGCAAATCCGAGTGCCAAACCGTAATTTTCACTATCCGATACATAAATATCAGCATTCATACGGTTGTTTTGCTCTACAAAGTAGTAGCCAACATTTTTCATCTCGGTGCTATAAAGCTTCTTATTATTGTCATAGTCATAATAATCAGCTTTCTTTATAACAGCGGAATTAACATCATACAGATTGAATTTCCAGAAGCTGTCTTCACTTTCAGTAAATTTACCCTTATAAAAGCTGTTGCCGTAAGGTACTGCGAAGGGTGCATAGAATGCAGTGTCGCCAGCCTTGTTCGGGTTATTGTGAATACCTTTTAGTGAAATGTTGAATACCGTGAAATCTACTGTTGCTTTCTCTGTGGCCTTTACCTCTAATGTGAAGGTATCGCCCTTTGCGGCGGTTATTTCGGTAGAAGTCGGGAGTGTATCCGACCAATCCTTTATAGCCGTTCCCTTTTTAAGTAAGCGGTACTTAACACCCGAAACAGACGGAGTTTCAATTTCGTATTTGCCTTTACCCTCCATAGGAGAAGTAAACACAACTGCGGCGGTTACGCCTTTATCGACCGTAAGGCTCATTTTACCGTTTTTGGTATCATAAATAACCTTATTGTCATTTAGTGACAAGCTACCTTTTGCAGTATTTACAGTATCAGCCTTTTTACCGTCAAAGGTTATATCGAACCTCGAATCGGAAGGAATAAACTTGCCCGAATATCCTTTTTCCATTACTGCAAAGTCAGAGGGTATATAAACCGTTTCGCTACCCGTTTCGGTAAATATTCTGGAGTTTATATGCTGTACAGCAGGTGAACCGAGTCCGATTATCATTGGATCGGGAATTTCCTTACCGTCAGCCACAACCATATTAGAAGCATAAATCTGAAGCTCTATCTTCTCGCCTACTCCCAAAGCAATCTCTTGTGCCGGGATTTTAATGCTTTTGCCTATTTTGAATTTTTCGGCTGTGTGCCAATCTCCGTTTGCGGGCCATACAACCTCACCTGCGGCTAAAATTCTGACCTTTAATGTGCCTGCGCCGTATACATCATTAAACGTACCGTCAAGCAATGTAAGCGCAGTTGAAAAATCATAGTACCCAAGCTCGGGAGCTATAAAGACAAGCGATACTCCGCTTGATTTGGAATCAATTTTAACCTTTAACTGCTCTTCATCAAAAATATATTCCGCAGCGGGTATTTTTTCACCCGATTCATTCTTGTAATAAAGTGACTTTGCGGAAGAATCATAGTAATTTGCAGCATAGAGATTAGGTGATTTGGCCGAAGTATAGTCACCCGAATTAAAGTTCCATACGCTACTATCCATATGGGTAAAGGTGCCCTTGTAATTCTTGCCGTTATAGGGTCTTTCCCAGAGAGCAGAATATGTATGATCACCAATTGAATTAGCTTCATTACCCGAGCTCATTGTAATCTTGGGAGACGTACAGGTAATAGTACCTCCCGAATTTGCAGTTTTAAGGAATTCAAGGCTTAATACATCACCCTTTTTAAGCTCAACCGCCTGAGTAAAGCTTTTGCCCGTTTTCCAGTCCTCGTCTGCAGGGTAAATCTTCACACCGTTAAGCATAATTCTATACTTAAGCTCTCCATTACCGTTGTAACTTGCTACCGCATTACCGCTTATTGGGCTTGTAAACTGAAAAGCAAGACCGTAATCGGTTGTGCCCGGCTGGAGCTTCATTTCCTGCTGACGGGCAGTATCGGTATAGTAATAAAATCCTACTGCAGGACTTGAAGTCTTACCTGTCAGACCCCAGTTCATAACGTGATTTATAAAATCACCATAGGTTTCAGCGCCCGTTTTTGAATCAATTCTCAGGAATTTTTCGGTCCAACGTCCCGTCTGATGGAAGGAGCTGTTGTTAACACCGCCATCATACACAAAATTCGGTACATAGTCCCCGTAAGACCAGGTATAAGCTTCACCCTTATAGGTTTCGCTGTGGCTCACCTTCGTAACGGTCGGGTTACCGAGGTCAATTTCAAGCTGTCCGCCCGAAGGAATATCGGCATAAGCTTCGATTACAAGCTGTTCGCCTGCGTTTAATTTAACCATCGGAGCACCGACGGTGCCAACGGGATTTTTATTATCCTTAGAAACAACCATCTCGTACCAATCGCCCGAAGAAGTATCAAAGGGATAAACCGTAGTTATATTTCCGCCCGACGCCTTCTTTACTACACGGTAATAAACAGTAGCGTCCTCTATGAGCGCATTGTTTACAACCTGCA
This sequence comes from Acutalibacteraceae bacterium, assembly GCA_045540835.1. GTDB lineage: Bacteria > Bacillota > Clostridia > Oscillospirales > Acutalibacteraceae > UBA737. The sequence continues at coordinate 5,225 of JAZQHX010000223.1, forward strand.
GCTTATTAGCCAAATCGTAATAGCCTGCTTTTTCGGCTGTAAATGTAAGGTTTGCACCATATTTATTCGTAAAGGCGGATATCGCCGCAAATGTAACTCTGCGAGCCGATGTATCGTTCTGGAAGCTATAGTAGGAAGTAAATTTATCATTAGAAAGCTGATTTTTGTTTTCATCAAACTTGTCAGCCGTCAGAACTCCAAGGTCACCCTTGAATTCATAAGACGTCTTAGCATCTGCCGCATTGGGGTCGTATTCGTCCTGAAGCTGACTTACCCATGCGGTATAGTCGGTAATAAATCCGATTTCATCAACCGTAACTTTACCGGGAACAGTAGCCGACGGTGTTACATATTTTCCGGTTGCGGTATTATAAACAAGCGAAGTCTCAAACTGCATACCGAAAACATCAAATGTACCTGCCTTAATATCAGCCTGCATTGTTTCCGAATAAGAACTAAGCGGTACAATGTAGTAATATCCATTCTCCAACGAATCGTATTCGTAAGGAACGTAACCGCCCATAGCCGACGACAGCATAGGTACAGTTGTAGTTTTTACAGGATTATCTACCGAAACTGCCGTCCAGTCAGTACGTACAGAAGGAAGTTGCACATTGTAGATATTAGCATATTTAGGATATGTAACCGATGTGTCGGCAACACTTACCTTGCCGCCCTGCTGACTTGTCGAAAATCCCATTTTGGTTTTAGAGCCAAAGCCAGGAGCAGTTTTCATTTTTATGTAAATAAAATTAGCATTGCCCGTATTATCCTTAAATGCATTCTCAGCTCCGTAAGGGAAACGGAAATATATAGCATTGGCGTTTTCCTTAGCGGTTATATCAACAACACCGTTCGCAACCGAATAGGTAAGCTTATTATTGCGTACCGCATAAACAGCGCTCGAATCGGCATCGGTGAAATCGGTTATTACCTGATGATACTTAGCCTTCGCCGCCGCTGTAAATTTACGCACGCAGGAAGCCTTAAGCACCGCATCATCTGCGCCGTATGCAACTACCTGAACTTCATAATCCTCCCCGGCGGGAATGGTAGAGCTATAAGCCGCAGTAAAGCTATTGCCCTCGGACTGATATGTCTTTATAAGAGTTGCGCCTTTATAAACGTTTATATCATATCGCACCGCATTGCTTACAGCAGTCCAGTCAAAGGAAGGCAGACCATTATCGGCGTCCCAGTAAGCCTTCGGTGCTTTAAAGTCCTTATCGGACGTCAGCATTGCCGCCTTTTCGCCATAATCCTTCATATCAAATTTCCAGCCCTCACTCTGCGGAGCTGTGCCGGGGGTGAATCCCATAATAGCCGGCCAGTTTTCTATTCGGATTTTTTCAGCCGCACCAATATTAAAAACACCCAAAGCCGAGGCTAACAGCGCCACTATCAGCACTACTGCTAATGAACGTTGCTTTAATTTTCTCATTTAATTAACCTCCTATATAAGCACACATAGTTCAATGTAAAACTTTTACGAAACAATTATATCACAAAGCTATATATTTTCGCTACATAATAACAAACTAAAATTATCGAAAAACAAACTTTTTTAGTGATTATAAAAAAATCAATCATTAAATCAACAAAATAAACTTACATTTTGCACAAAAACAAAGCATTGATTTATTATTTATACCAAATCCAAACACCTGTCAGCACAATTATGTAAAAATTCAACAATATATTTTGTAGATTTTAACTGTTGCTTTTTGTCGAAAAACAGACATCACCTCTTATTGGTAAAACTTTTTCCATAAATATATAAATAAAACAAATCAGACGATTATATAATTTTTGTATTTCTATATTTTGTATACGGTAATATATTTTACCTCTATATGTCGCCATTGACAGCAAATTCCAATTTTGATATAATAAAAACAGAAACTCAAAGGGGGAATTTCTATGAAAAAATGCAAAACATCATTTTTAAAAAGCATCGCATTATTTGCAGTAACATTATTTATCGCTATTACCGCTCTTGAATTGCCGGCATTAGCAGAAACTACTGACAGTTCCCATACGCACACTCCCGGCGAATGGACAACCGATACTCCTGCAAGTGTACATTCTGCCGGTTCAAAGCAAAGTGTTTGCACCGAATGTGGCGAAACTATTAACGAAATCATTCCACAGCTTAAATGTGACACACCTGCAAATTTCAAAGCTGAAAATGCCGCAAACGGTGTTCTGCTCACCTGGGACGCAGTTGAGGGTGCCGATTCTTATGTAATTTACAAGGGAATCGATATGGATGATACATTAAGCAAATTCAAAACAAGCAAAACAAATTCATATCTTATCAAAAAAAGTCCAAGTCAAAGCAATTTCATAGATTGCTATGCCGTAACTGCAAAAAACGAAGCCGGCGAATCGGAAATGAGCGACCGTTCGGAATTAAGATTTATAGCCCCACCTAAAACAAAAGGCATTGTTGCAACAAGTACCGGCGTTGAACTTAGTTTTTACAGAATAGCAGCGGTAAAAGGCTATAACATTTACAGAAAAGCCGGTTCAGGTGAATACAAAAAAATTAAATCAATTAAGCAAAACGGTAATGGGCTTACCACCTATACCGATACAACAGCAAAATCTAACACTAATTACACTTACTACATAACCTCATATTTTAATGAAATCGAATCTGCCAAAGGTACTCTTTTAAGCATTAAATACATTTCTACTCCGAAACTCAGTGGAATAACCCGTATTAACGATAAGGTGACTTTAAAATGGAAAAAGGTCACAGGCGCTCAAGGCTATTA
>JAZQHX010000224.1:0-16844 GCA_045540835.1 Acutalibacteraceae bacterium
TATCATAAACCGATTTAAGAACATAAAAAAGAAGTCACAGTTACCTGTAACTTCTTTTTTTAGCCTCGCGAGAGACTGAATGGCGGAGTAGGAGAGACTCGAACTCTCGCGCCGGGGTTTAGCCGACCTACGCCCTTAGCAGGGGCGCCTCGTCACCAACTTGAGTACTACTCCAGATTTGATATACGTTGTAAGTATATATTTAATTGTACAAGACCTCTTTAGAAGTCGAATTGTATTTTACCACAGTAATTTGGGTTTGTCAAGCCTTTATAACAAAAAAGCATTGACATTTTTTAAAAAAGTTATATAATGGATATATAAATTGCAGAGTAGACATTCGAGCGTTAAGTGCCGTCGGGACGGGGAGTTGCCTGACGGACGAAGGATAAGCCTAAATCTTTAATGGGTTTTATCACACGGTTCGGTTGTCGCATCCCGCTGCCGAACAAAAAGACTATTAGTATATACTAACCTCCTTTTATTCGGAAAACGGGTAAAGGAGGATTTTTTATGAAAATTAAAACGCACATTGTAAAAATTGTACTGACATCGGTAATGATAGCACTGAATATCGTGCTGGAAAGGTTTTTTACCTTTCACATCGAAAGCAACCACTACAGTATATCCATAATAACGGTTGCTTTTGCCGCCGTATATTTAGGTTTACCCTATGCAATAACCGTTGCCGCCTTAGGTGATATAATCGGAGCTTTGATGTTCCCTATCGGTGCATATTTCCCCGGTTTCACCCTTACAAACGTCTTAACGGCTCTTTGTATTTGTCTTTTTATAGGCAAAAAGGTTACCGTCATTCGCAGTATAACGGCAGTTTTAATAAACAAAGCTATCGGAACACTTATTCTCAATTCAATCTGGGTATCCGTACTTTATAAGGGAGGAATTGACGCCTTCCCTGCCTATATGGTAACACGCATACCGCAAGCGATAATTATGCTTGTTATAGAATCCATTATTCTGATATACATCTTCCACGAGGAAAGTACCGTCAGAGATTTGCTTAATAAAAGTATGCAACGGGCACTTAAATAGTGCTTAAAATCAGAATATACATCATGTAAGTCAAAAAAGCGGTATATATATTGCTATCATACCGCTTAAATTTTCTTACAAATAATAGTTCCTAAACTTATATGTTTTATATCACATTCATTAAAACCTTGAAAATTTCTTCCATATTATTTATTATTTCTATCTGTTTTTCTATTAAATAAGTTTTTGTATTCTCATAAATATACTTAACATCTGTTTTAAAAACACCATCTCCTTCATAGTCAGAATCAACTAATGATTGCAAATATGTAACCGAAACCAAATCCAAATATTCAAAATATAATTCGTCCATATCTTTTAACTTCACTTTTAGCATTATATACTCTCCTTTTACCTTAATTTAATTTATATTTTAGCGGATTTTCCGCTAAATGTCAACAATAAATTATCCTTTGCGTTATAATTATACATACAAATTTATGGTGGTGTTTGTATGTTATATAAAAGAATACGTGAATTACGTGAAGATGCAGACTTAACTCAAGAAAAAATGGGGAATATTTTAAAATGTAGTCAGCGTGTATATAGCAACTATGAGCGTGGCGAATTAGACATTCCTACAGAAATTTTGATTAAATTAGCGAATTTTCATAACGTATCTGTCGATTATATTCTTAATAGAACAGATAAAAAGGATTTTGTGCAATAAAAAATGTCATTCTAAGGTTTTAAAATAACTTAGAATGACATTTTATTATTTACGCCTTATTTTCCGAGCCGAAAAGACGGATTTTAGTCTTAACGGCTTCTTTAATTTTTTCAACCTTTAAATTACGGATTTCAAGGTAAGGAAGTCCCTTTTCGAGTCCCTCTTTCATAGCATCAATTCCTGCAAGCAACAAATCGGTAAAGATATTAACCTTTGCTATTCCATATTTAACGGTATTGCGGAAATCGTCGTCAGAAAGTCCCGAACCGCCGTGAAGCACAAGGGGTGTATCAACCTTTTGACGTATACTTTTAAGTCTTTCTATATCGAGGCAGGGCTTTTCTTTATATGCGCCATGAGCAGTACCAATAGCTACTGCCAATGCATCAACACCTGTTTTTTGGATAAACTCGATGGCTTCTTCGGGGGTGGTGTAGCTGTCCGACAGGGCATTATCCCCTGCCGCCGCTTCGCCTACGTGACCGATTTCACCCTCAACCGTAGCGCCGAATGCATGAGCAATTTTAACAATATTTGCAGTATCCTTCATATTCTGCTCAGCGTCACCTGCAGAGCCATCAAACATTATGCTTGAAAAACCAAGTTTTAAAGCCTGCATACAACGCTCAAAGGTAAGACCGTGGTCATAATGAACTACAACGGGAACCTTTGCTCTTTTTGCCGCTTCTATTATTGAGGGGGCTATTAAATCAAGCTCACCGTTCGGGAGCAAAACCTCAGCTGTACCTATAATTATAGGAGAATTAAGCTCCTCGGCTGCAGTTATTGCCGCCTCTAACATATCGGTATCTGTTGTATTAAAAAGACCTACCGCATAATTCCCCTCTTGAGCTTTTTTAAGTACATAATCTAAATTTACTAACATATCCTTTACTCCTCTATTTGTGGTTCTCTTATAAGTCTTTTGTCTGTAAATACATCAGTCTCATCGGTACTGCGAGTAGAAAATTCCGAAATTACAGCACCGTTTTTGCCTGCCTGGAACCAGTGCCAGGTTTCGGGCATAATTGTGTACTGCTCACCCGGTTTTAATACTATTTCGTGAAAAACGCTTACGTCACTCGGCGGCAATTTTGCCTTTATATTATCGGTATTTTTTTCACCTGCAACATAAAGATATACTTCACCGTAACGGCAACGGAAGGTCTCCTCCTTACCCTGCATACCGTTTGACGGTACATGCATATGTTCAGGGCAGGTCTGACCGGGCAATAACACCATTTCTTTAGCGCAGACACGGTCGGTATTTACATAAACCAAAAGCTGAAGTCCTAATTCGTCAACCATACCCATACTGAAATCGGCAACCTCAATATTTTCCTTTTCGCTGTCTGTAAGCACTATTCCTGCCTTTTCGTAATATTCGAGTGCTTTTTTTACCTGTTCATTATACTTTTCTCTTGTCATAACCGTTTCCTCCGTTTATATTTCTAAATCTTCCCAGCCATATTTTTCGGGCATTTTTTCGATTTCACTGCGGCTTTTCATACCGTCAACCGAGTTTTCAGCGAACAGATTACATCCCGCAGCGCAAGCAGCAAATTCGAGAATTTGTTTGTCACTGTAACCGTTATAAAGTCCGTAAAGACAACCTGCACAAAAGGCGTCACCCGCACCGACGCTTCCGACAATTTCGGATTTCGGAATATTAAGGGAAGGTACCACCGTAAAATCACCCGTCGCAACATCATAACAAAAACCTGCTTTTTTACAATGCACAATGATTTTATCCTTGACTCCGCATTTCGCCATAAACTCCATAGTTTTTCTTATGTTATCAATATTCAGGCTTCCGTCTTTATTGTAGGCATCCAAATCGGAAAGCATACCGCTTTCAACCTCGTTTAAAATCGCATAATTGCTGTATTTAAGCGCAGGCAGAATCTTTGCTTTATAGTCAGCCGTAGAATCACTTACAACATCTATTGATGTCTTTATTCCATGCTGCTGAACATCGTGCAGGAATCTTGCCATAACAGTACCGTATTCGCTGTCCTCTTTATCAAAGCTGTCAAGCAGTAAAATATACCCGATATGCAAAATCACGCTGTTAATTGAGCCTATATCAATATCCTCAGGCGAAAACTCCGCATTAGAGCCTCTTGCGTGGAAAAAGGTTCGCTCGCCTGAAGTCAGACTCATAACGTCACTAAAGCTTGTAGGCTTTGTTTGTGATACCGAAATTTTTCCGCAATCAATACCGTAACGGCTTAGTTGAGAAAGCAGGAATCTTCCGTACTCATCGTCACCTATTTTGCCTATTACCGAAATCGGGATACTACGGTCAATCTTGGCCAAATCAATCGCTGTATTAGGTGCACAGCCGCCTACTGCCTTGCTTATGTTTTTAACATTTGCAAGCATTCCCACCTTGGGATAGCAGTCAATCGTTTTAACAATATCGGTTAAAATATTTCCTGCAATGGTTATACCCTTTCTTTCCCCCGTCATAAGGTAATCAACCGTAACACCGAAAACACTCGCAAGTGCAGGAAACTGTGTGACCTCCGGGTAACCGCTGCCCGACTCCCAACGGCTGACCGTTTTATCACTAATATTTAGTTTTTGAGCCAATTGCAGTTGGGTAAGACCGCATTTTTTACGTAGCTTCGTAATCAAAAGCCCTATTGCCTTTGCATCCATTTTTCGTCACCTCTTTATTAGTTTTATTTCTAATTTTAATTATATTTCTTTTTAGACAATTAGTAAACCTATGTTTTAAAGATTTTATTCGTAGAATTTCGCCTCCGAATGCATTAAAACTCTACAATTCGTAGAGTTGATACAATTTAAAATGGCAGGAGCCAGGCCCCTGCCATACATTTTGGTATTGAAATTATATTTTTTCTAAGGCTTCAACCCTTAACACACCATCTGCTACGGTGAATTTTATGCTGTAACCTGCAAAATCGAAGCCGTAAACCCTTACGGGGTCATCTATATATGCAGGTCTTGGGTCAGAGCTTAAAATTTTCTTTAGTGAAATAAGGGTTTCTGAGTCAACTTTACTTTCAAGCTCATTTGGAATTTCGACCTTTAACAAATCTCCGTTTACCTCGTCCGAAAAACCGCCCAAAGCCTCAGGGTGGGAATCGGTATAAGGTATATACGGCTTAATATCGTAAATGGGTGTACCGTCCAGCATATCCGCTCCCGATACATAAATTACAGTCCCCTCTTTGCCGTTTTGACGTATCTCTTCTATCTTTACGCAGGAAAGACCGATAGGATTCGGACGAAATGGCGAACGGGTAGCAAAAACACCCATTCTTTTATTACCGCCGAGCCTTGGCGGACGGACGGTAGGAGACCACTTTTTTCCCACATTTTCAGAAAACTCCCATATAAGCCAGAGGTGACTGTAACTATCGAGCCCACGCAAAGCCGATACATCTCTGTATTCAGGCTCAAAGACAATTCTGCCCTTTAGATTTTTTACAATACCGCTTTGTCTGGGTATCCCGAATTTTTCAGGGAAATCGGTTCGTATAACGGCTATTTTTTCAATCGTCGATTTTTTCTTCATCAGATTTTTTCTTATTTCTGTTTTTCTTCTTTTTGCCCTTTTCTGTCTTATAATCGTCAGGGTGATAATTCTTTAAATATTCTTCCCAACTGCTCTCGGTTTCAACCTCGTTTTCGCCCAATTCGGATTTATATTTTTCAAATAAATCGTCACAAACCTTTTTATATGTACGTGAAAACAAAACCTTTGCACGGATTGCTATTACGGTCATCCAAACAGCAAAGAACACAAGAATCACAACCGGGATAAAATGACGCCAGAAAAAGGATTCCTTATAACCGAACCAGCCTTCAATAGGATACATATCCTCCTTTAAAAGCGGAGCAAAAACAAACAGCGTTACCGGCAGAGAAAGTGCCCCTAAAATACCCGATACTATATGCTCCTTGCAATACATAAGAATAACAGCCGCCAATGCTACAACCGTTGCGATACCTACAATAAATATATTTTTGGAAACATCGCTAAAAGTTCTTATTCCTGCATCAATATTCAAAAGCATACCGCAAACAAAAAACAGATTCATTAAAAATGTGTAGACAAAAACAAGTGTATAAAGACCACGGAGCCACTTATAAAGTCTGGTTTGCGGCTTAGCGTAGTCTATACCTTTTTTATATTCGTACATTTGCGCTCTTAAAACGACACCGTCATATTTTTTCATAATCTAAACTCCAATTACAAATTTATCATAATATTAGTAATTATAACCCTTTATTCCCCACTTGACAAGTATTTTTTATTTTATATAATATATTTGGTGATAAAAATGCAAATAAATATTGTTATGGTTGAGCCCGAAATACCTCAAAACACGGGAAATGTAGCCAGAACCTGCGCCGCAACGGGTGCGAGACTGCATTTAGTAGGCCCTATGGGATTTACGATTGACGATAAAAAATTAAAACGTGCAGGACTTGATTACTGGGACTATTTAGACATAACCTATTATAAAAATATTGATGAATTTTTCGAGAAGAATCAGGGCGCCTTTTTCTTTTATACCACAAAAGGCAGGCATACACATTCCGAGGTTGAATATCCTGACAACTGCTACCTGCTTTTCGGCAAGGAAACAAAGGGGCTCCCTGAAGAATTACTACTTAAACACCCCAATGAGTGCCTACGTATTCCAATGCAAGGAGAGATACGAAGTCTTAACCTTTCAAACTCGGTTGCAATCGCTGTTTACGAGGTTTTAAGACAGTGGGATTACCCACAGCTCCAGAATTTCGGTCAGTTGCATAATTATAAATGGGAAAATGATGCATAATTTCTACATTAAAATAGAAAATAAATATTGAAAAATGCGGAAAATGTGTTACAATATAATATGGTAAAAAATTAACAAACTTTTGAAAGGAAGTTATTTTAATGAACGCTCTTAACAAAAAGACAGTTGATGACATCAACGTAAAAGGTCAGAAGGTGCTTGTACGTTGCGACTTTAACGTGCCGCTCAAAAACGGTGTGATTACTGACGAGAATCGTATAAACGCAGCACTCCCCACAATCCAGAAGCTTATTAACGACGGCGGCAAGGTTATTCTTTGCTCACACTTAGGTAAGCCGAAGGGTGAACCCAAGCCCGAGCTTTCTTTAGCTCCCGTAGCTAAGGCTCTTTCCGAGAAATTAGGTAAAGAGGTTGTTTTCGCTGCTGACGATAATGTTGTAGGCGAAAATGCAAAGGCTGCTGTTGACGCTATGAAGGACGGCGACGTTGTACTTTTACAGAACACCCGTTACCGTGCAGAGGAAACCAAGAACGGTGAAGCTTTCTCGGCTGAACTCGGAACATTGGCTGACATTTTTGTTAACGATGCTTTCGGTACTGCTCACAGAGCACACTGCTCTACCGTTGGTGTTGTTTCCCACGTAAAGGAAGCTGTTGCTGGCTACCTTATCGGAAAAGAGCTTAAGTATTTAGGCAATGCTGTTGAAGAACCCGTTCGTCCCTTCGTTTGTATCTTAGGCGGCGCTAAGGTTGACAGCAAGTTGCCCGTAATTGAAAATCTTCTTACTAAAGCTGATACACTTATTATCGGCGGCGGTATGGCTTATACCTTCCTTGCAGCTAAGGGCTACGGCGTTGGTAAGTCTCTTATTGTTGAAACCAAGATTGACTACTGCCGTGATATGATGGCTAAAGCTGAAGAAAAAGGCGTTAAGATTCTTCTTCCTATTGACTGTACAGTAGTTAAGAATTTCCCCAATCCTATTGATGCTTCGGTTGATATTGAATATGTAGATGCTGACAAGATTCCTGCTGACATGGAAGGCCTTGATATCGGTACAAAAACAGCTGAAATGTACGCTGATGCAGTTAAATCTGCTAAAACAGTTGTTTGGAACGGACCTATGGGTGTATTTGAGAACCCAACCTTGGCTGCAGGTACTTTAGCTGTTGCTAAATCTCTTGCAGAGACCGATGCTGTTACAGTTATCGGCGGTGGCGACTCTGCTGCAGCTGTTAACAACTTAGGCTTTGGCGACAAGATGACACACATCTCTACCGGCGGCGGTGCTTCTCTTGAATTCCTCGAGGGTAAAGGACTTCCCGGTATTGCAGCGCTTAATGATAAATAATTTCAGATAATTAAATATTTCAGGGAACGCCGTAAAAGCGGCGCTCCCTACATTTGTGTTAAAGGAGTAATAAAAATGAACAAACAAAAAAGAGCTGCTGTTATAGCAGGTAACTGGAAAATGAACAACACCCCCAAGCAGGCTGTGGTCCTCATTAACGAGATGAAGCCTTTAGTTGCAGGTGCTGACTGTGATGTAGTACTTTGCGTTCCCTTTATTGACATTCCTGCCGCTGTTGAGGCTGCAAAGGGCAGCAACATCAAAATCGGTGCTGAAAATGTTCACTTCAAGGCTTCAGGCGCATACACAGGCGAAATTTCTGCTGAAATGCTCACAGAAGCAGGTGTAGAGTATGTTGTTATCGGTCATAGTGAAAGAAGACAGTACTTTGGTGAGACAGACCAGACTGTAAACCTTCGTACCCTTGCCGCTTTGAATGCAGGACTTAAAGCTATCGTTTGTGTTGGTGAAACACTCGAGCAGAGAGAGCTTGGTTACACCGAGACCTTACTTAAGTTCCAGACCAAAATGGCACTTACAAACGTAACAGAAGAACAGTTAAAGAATGTTATCATCGCTTACGAGCCTGTATGGGCTATCGGCACAGGCGTTACCGCTACTGCTGACCAGGCAGACGAGGGCAACGGCTTTGTTCGTGCCGCTATTGCTGAGGCTTACGGCGCAGATGTTGCCGAGACCGTTACTGTTCAGTACGGCGGTTCTATGAACGCTAAGAATGCTGACGAATTGGTAGCAAAGGTTAACGTTGACGGTGGTCTTATCGGCGGTGCTTCCCTTAAAGCAGAAGATTTCTCTGTAATCGTAAAAGCCGCTTCTAAGTAATTAAAATTATATTTGTAGGGGCGAACCTATGTGTTCGCCCGTTTGATTATGTTAAAACTTTAGCGGGCGCACCTGCGTGTGCGCCCCTACATTGATAATATAGGAGAATAAAAATGAAAAAACCCGTAGTTTTAACTATTATGGACGGTTTCGGCTTCAACCCCGAAAAGAACGGAAATGCCATTGAATCGGCTAAAACTCCCCGTCTTGATAAAATTTTCAGCGAATGCCCCACAACCCAGATAGGTGCATCGGGTATGGACGTTGGACTTCCCGACGGTCAGATGGGTAACAGTGAGGTTGGTCACACCAATATCGGTGCCGGCCGCATTGTATATCAGGAATTGACCCGTATTACAAAGGCTATTAAAGACGGTGATTTCTTTAGTAATCCCGTATTCTTAAAGGCTATTGATAACTGTAAAGCTAATGACAGCGCATTACACCTTATGGGACTTTTGTCCGACGGTGGTGTTCACAGTCACAACGAGCATTTGTATGCTCTCGTTGAGCTTGCAAAGCGTAACGGTCTTAAAAAGGTTTATATTCACGCTTTACTTGACGGTCGTGATGTTCCCCCTTCATCTGCTGCTGACTTTATCGACCAGTTAAATGCAAAATTAGACGAAATCGGTTGCGGTAAGCTTGCTACCGTTATGGGCAGATTCTACGGTATGGACAGAGACAACCGCTGGGAGCGTGTAAGCAAGGCTTACGCCGCTTTGGTTTACGGTGAGGGTGTACAGACTACCGATGCTGCGGCAGCAGTTCGTGAATCCTATACGCAAAAGGACGAGGAAGGCAAGTTTATAACAGACGAATTTGTTCTCCCGACAGTTGTAGCCGATACCGAGAGAATCAAGACAAATGACAGCGTTATTTTCTTCAACTTCCGCCCTGACAGAGCACGTGAAATCACCCGTACATTTGTTGACGATGATTTTGCCGGCTTTACGCGTAACGGCGGCAGACAGAAGGTATTTTACGTTTGCTTTACCCAGTATGACGCTTCTATGCCCAACGTTGAGGTTGCATTCAAGCCCCAGACATTAGAGAATACTTTGGGCGAATACCTTTCAAAGAAAAATATGACACAGCTTCGTATTGCCGAGACCGAAAAGTACGCTCACGTAACCTTCTTCTTTAATGGTGGACGTGAAGTTATGTTCGAGGGCGAGGACAGAATTCTTGTAAACTCCCCGAAGGTTGCAACCTATGATTTGCAGCCCGAAATGAGCGCTGTTGAGGTTTGCGACAAGGTTTGTGAGGCAATTGAAACCGGCAAATATGATGTAGTAATCCTTAACTTTGCTAACTGCGATATGGTAGGTCACACAGGCTTCTTTGATGCCGCAGTAAAAGCGGTTGAGACAGTAGACACTTGTGTAGGCAGAGTTGAAGATTCCGTTCTTAAAATGGGCGGTGTAATGCTCCTTACTGCTGACCACGGAAATGCCGACCGTATGGTTGATACAGACGGTTCACCCTTTACAGCACATACTACCAACCCTGTTCCCTTCTCTGTTATAGGCAAGGATTGCACTCTTCGTGAGGGCGGTAAGCTCTGCGATATTTCTCCCACAATCTTAAAGTTACTCGATTTAGAGCAACCAACCGAAATGAGCGGAGAATCAATTATTCTTTAATATATTAAATGACATTTATTAAGGGGCGTGCGTCCCCGAACGCCGTTAGATATAATAAAGTTTAACGGACAGTCGAGGACGCCTGTCCCTACATTTTTTTCAATCTAACCAACCGATAAAATTATTTTTTACAGGACGTGATTTTTTGAAAAAATTCCAAGGTATGCTTTTTTGTACCGATTTAGACGGCACTCTTTTCAATGATGACAAAAAGGTGTCTGAAGAAAACCTTGAGAAAATAGAATACTTTAAATCCGAAGGTGGTTTGTTCACATTTATTACAGGCAGAATGGCACAAACTTCTACGGAGCTTTGCCGTATTGTAAATCCCAATGCTCCGTTTGGCTGTGTCAACGGCGGCGGAATATATGACCCCATAGAAAATAAATATTTATGGACCAAAGAATTGCCAAGGGATGCGCTCCTTTTAGTAAAGAATGTGCTCGAAAAAATGCCCGATATGGGAATTCAGGTAAATACCGAAAGCAATATTTATTTCTGCAATGATAATTCAGCTATGGTGTATTTCCGTAAAGTAACGGGCGCACCTTTAATTTCACGTCTTTACAGCGAAATTAACGAACCGATTTTAAAAATTGTATTTGCTCACGAGGACGAAAAACAGATTTGTTTGCTTATGGATTTACTTAAAAATCACCCGAAAGCTGACAACTTTGATTTCATACGTTCCGAACGCAGACTTTACGAAATTTTACCTAAAGGTTCAAGCAAAGGCTCCTTACTTATTAAATTAGCCGAGCTTTTAAATATTGACCCCAATAAAACCATTGCCGCAGGAGACTATAACAACGATATTTCTATGATTAAAGCCGCTAAAATAGGCTTTGCCGTTGAAAATGCCGTCTATGAGGCAAAAAAAGCCGCCGATTACATAACCGTCAGCAATAACAATCACGCCATTGCCGCTATAATTGACGGACTTGATCGTGGTGACTTTACACTTTAATTTAATCAGAAAAGAGGGCTTTTATGGAATTTTCAAAGCTTATCGAGGACAGATACTCCGTAAGGAAATTTACTGATAAACATTTGGAAAAAGAAGTTATCAACAAAATACTGAAAGCAGGTCATTTAGCACCTACAGGCTGCAACAACCAACCGCAAAGGATTCTTGTAATAAACAGCGACAAAGCGATAGAAAAATTAAAGCTTTGCACAAAATGCCACTTTGATTGTCCTACTGCAATGCTTATATGCTATAACAAAAATGAAGTATGGACAAGGAAATATGACGGTAAAACCTGCGGTGTAGCTGACGCTTGCATTGTAACTACACATTTGATGTTAGCCGCCCACAATATTGGAATAGGCTCTACCTGGGTTATGCACTTCGACCCTGCGGCTATAAGGAAAGAATTTAATATTCCGCAGAATATCGAGCCGGTAGCCTTACTTGTTATGGGATACCCCCACCCTGACGCAAAACCTGCCGATTTCCACTCACAGTTCAGACCTTTAGACGAAGTAGTAATATATGATGAATTTTAAAATAACTCCCGAAACTGTTTAGGTTTCGGGAGTTATACTTTTAAAGCTTTTCGATTGTTTCCATCAAATAGTCGCCAAACTCTTTACAAGTAGCCCCATCACGGTCACCCGTTACAACTACCTTTTTCTCGGTTTCGGTACAGATATTAAGCGCTTTGCTCAAAATCTCTGCCTTTTCTACAAAACCGATATGGCGAAGAAGCATTTCTACTGCCTTAAAGATACTTGTGGGATTTGCATATTCACCTATACCTGCCTCAATCATACGGGGTGCAGAACCGTGAATAGGCTCAAACATAGCGTAAACATCGCCTATATTTGCACTTCCTGCTGTTCCAACACCACCCTGAATCTGGGCTGCCTCGTCGGTAATAATATCACCGTAAAGGTTAGGAAGAAGCACTACCTGGAACTGGGAGCGAATGTCCTTATTAACAAGGTTAGCGGTCATAATATCAATGTACCACTCGTCAATTTCAATTCCGGGGTAATCCTTTGCAACCTCATGGCAGATTTCCGAGAACTTACCGTCGGTTTTCTTCATAATATTAGCTTTAGTAACAATTGCTACCTTGGTTTTGCCGTTGTTCTTTGCGTACTCAAAAGCCGCCTTTGCAATACGGCGTGTACCCGCATTGGTGGTAACCTTAAAGTCGAACGCCAAAGTATCGGGAATTTCTACACCCTTTGAGCCTAAAACATACTCACCCTCGGTATTCTCACGGAAGAATGTCCAGTCGATATTTTCTTCGGGCACTGCTACGGGGCGAACGTTTGCGTAAAGGTCAAGTTCCCTACTCATTGCAACGTTTGCGCTCTCTAAAGTTCCGCCCTTTAATGTGGTGGTAGGAGCTTTAAGAATTACATTACAAGACTTTAATTCTGCTAAAACATCATCAGGGATTGCCTTATTCTGCGCAATACGGTTTTCGATTGTAAGTCCCTCAATAGTCTTAAGCTCAACCTTTCCGCTTGCAATTTCGTCTTTTAGGATAAACTGCAAAAGTCTGTCGGATTCAGCAGATATAATCGGGCCTATTCCGTCACCGCCGCAAATACCGATAACGATTTTTTCCAAGGTTTTATAATCTGTATAAGCGGTGTCCTTTTCCATCTTCTGCTGACGGGCAATCTGCTCGGTTAAAAGATTTCTGAAATGCTCAACCGCATTGTTTATATACTGTTCCATTATTTAGCCTCCTTAGTGTAAGACAGCAATCCGCCTGCCTTTAAAATGCTCTTTTGACGCTCTGTAAAGCTGCAAACAAGTGCAAATTCTTCGCCTGTGGTTTCATCCTTAAGGGTAATTTCACCCTTTTCCATACCGTCAAAAACATCACTTAAAGTAAGCTTATCACCCTGATTGAGCTTATCGTAATCATCGGGATTCTTGAAAGTAAGGGGCATAATTCCTGCGTTTATAAGGTTAGCAACATGGATACGTGCAAAGCTCTTTGTAATAACGGCACGAACACCTAAATACATAGGTACGAGTGCTGCGTGCTCACGTGATGAGCCCTGACCGTAGTTGCTGCCGCCTACAATTATACTTCTGCCGAGTGCCTTTGCTCTTTCGGGGAATGTGGTATCACAAACACCAAAGCAGAACTGTGAAAGATGCGGAATATTTGAACGGTAAGGCAGAATTTTAGCGCCTGCAGGCATAATATGGTCGGTAGTAATATTGTCACCTACTTTAAGCACTAATTCGGCAGACAAGGTATCCTCCTGAGGGATTTCTGTCGGGAAAGGCTTAATGTTGGGTCCACGCAAAATTTCAAGTTTTTCAGCTTCGGCTTCACTTGCAGGCTCGATAACTGCTGTATCGTCAATAAGGAATTTTTCGGGCATTTTGATTTCTGGCATATCACCCAAAAGTCTCGGGTCGGTAATTTCACCTGTAATAGCAGCAGCCACTGCAGTTTCGGGAGAAACAAGATATACCTGACCGTCAGCAGTACCGCTTCTGCCCTCAAAGTTGCGGTTGAAGGTACGAAGTGACACACCGCCCGAATTCGGAGAGAATCCCATTCCGATACAAGGACCGCAAGCACATTCAAGAAGTCTTGCTCCGCTAGCTAAAATATCGGTTAAAGCACCGCAGTCAGCCAGCATTTTAAGAACCTGCTTAGAACCGGGAGAAATTGAAAGGCTTACAGACGGGTCAATTACCTTGCCCTTAAGTAAAGCTGCAACCTTTAACATATCTAAAAGTGAAGAGTTTGTACAAGAACCGATACATACCTGATCAACCTTTGTGCCTTTCAGGGATTCAACGGTAACGATATTATCGGGGCTGTGAGGACAAGCAATAAGGGGCTTCAGTTCAGAAAGATTTATATCAATAACCTTATCGTAAACTGCATCCTCGTCACTGCAAAGCTCTACATAATCTTCGCCTCTGCCTTCGGCTTCCAAAAATGCCTTTGTAATCTCGTCAGAAGGGAAAATCGAAGTAGTAGCTCCAAGCTCTGTACCCATATTTGTAATGGTAGCACGCTCGGGAACAGACAAGGTTTTAATACCCTCGCCACCCCATTCAATTATAGCGCCAACGCCACCCTTAACGGATAAAATTCTCAAAATTTCAAGGCTTATATCCTTAGCGGTAACAAAGGGATTTAATTTGCCCGTAAGATTAACCTTGTACATTTTAGGCATTGTAATATAATAAGCACCGCCACCCATTGCAACTGCAACGTCAAGACCGCCGGCACCCATCGCAAGCATACCTATACCGCCGCCTGTGGGAGTGTGGCTGTCAGAACCAATAAGAGTTTTACCCGGCTTGCCGAAACGCTCTAAGTGAACCTGATGGCAGATACCATTACCGGGGCGAGAAAAATAAATGCCGTGTTTTTTACAAACAGACTGTATATATCTGTGGTCATCGGCATTCTCAAAGCCTGACTGCAATGTGTTATGGTCTATGTAAGCAACACTTCTTTCGGTCTTAACACGTTTAAGCCCCATAGTCTCAAACTCAAGATAAGCCATAGTACCCGTAGCGTCCTGTGTTAAGGTCTGGTCGATTTTAAGCGCTACCTCACTACCAACGGTCATATCACCGCTTAGCATATGTGCTTTAATAATTTTTTGTGCAATTGTTAAACCCATTTTAATTTTCCTTCCTTTTTATATGATTAAATGCGTTTTCTGCGTGAAGTGAAGCGTATTTAGCCGCCAATTCAGAGTCACCTGCGGCTACTGCCTCATATATTTTGCGATGTTCTTCTACTGATTCTGACGCACGGCTGTTGCTTTCAACCGATGCCTTTCTGTACTTCTGAACCTTTTTATGTAGCGGCAAAAGAGTATCGTAAAACACCATACTGCCTGACAGCTCATAAAGCATATTATGGAAACGGTTATCCATATGCTTTATCTGGTCTGCATCCTTTTTATTAAGGTAAAATTCCTGCAAATCCAAAGCCTCTTTAAGACGTGCAAGCTTTTCCTCGTCCTTATAGTTTTTAGCCGCAAGTGAAGCTACCATACCCTCAAGCTGAATACGGATTAAATAAATATCCTCTAAATCCTTTTCGGTTATACCGATAACCATAGAGCCCTTGCCCGTTTCCTCTATAAGATGCTCCTGCTCAAGTCTGCGAAGAGACTCCCTTATAGGTGTACGGCTTACTCCTAATTCCGCACTAAGGCGGCTTTCGGTAAGGATTTCCCCACGTGAATATTTTCCGCTTAAAATATCCCTTTCAAGGTGTTCAAAAACCTGATCGGCTAAAGATATAGTCTTATGCTCTATCATATATCGGCACCTCCCGAAAGCTCGTAGATTTTAGCTTCAATTTCACCATTGGAGATAGCAGTCTGCCTGCCGTCCTCATACTCCTTATCAACCCACTCTTTAAGTGCGATTACAAGCGGATCTTTTTTATCATAAACCTTTTTGGTCTTGGATTTATAGTTATTGTTAAGCCAGTACGCAATTCCTGCAAGACCGCTGGTTTTTCCGATTGCAACCGATGCAGGACGGTTAAGAATCTTTTCGGTATTGAAAATATTGTAAATTTCCTCGTCCTTTAAAAGACCGTCAGCGTGGATACCCGCTCTCGTTACATTGAAGTTTCTTCCAACAAATGGGGTCATAGGCGGAATTTCATAGCCCATTTCGTTTTTAAAGTATTCGGCAATTTCGGTTATAACGGTTGTGTCCATACCGTCGAGTGAGCCACGAAGTGAAGCATACTCCATAATCATAGCTTCAAGCGGTACATTACCCGTTCTTTCCCCTATACCCAAAAGCGAGCAGTTAACGGCAGAAGCACCGTAAAGCCAAGCAGTAGAAGCATTTGCAACCGCCTTGTAAAAGTCATTATGACCGTGCCATTCGAGCATTTCACTCGGCACATCGGAATAATGACGCAAACCGTAAATTATTCCAGGTACACTTCTGGGAAGGGCAACCTCGCTATAAGGAACACCGTAACCCATAGTATCGCAAGCACGGATTCTTACAGGGATTCCTGCGTCCTTTGACATCTTCATAAGCTCGTTTACAAAGGGCACTACAAAGCCGTAAAAATCGGCTCTTGTTATATCCTCTAAGTGGCAACGTGGCATTACTCCCGCTTCAAAAGCCTCAGCAACAGCGGCTAAATATCCGTCCATAGCCTCTTTACGGGTTTTCTTTAATTTCTTGAAAATATGATAGTCACTGCAGGAAACCAGAATACCCGTTTCCCTTACGCCCAAATCACGTACAAGCTTAAAATCCTCCTTGCTTGCTCGAATCCAGGTAGTAATTTCGGGGAAGCGGAGTCCTAATTCCTGACATTTAGCTAACGCTTCCCTATCCTTTTTGCTGTAAACAAAGAACTCTGTCTGACGGATTATTCCGTAAGGTCCGCCCAGCTTTGACATCAATTTATAAAGGTCTACAATCTGCTTTACGGTATAGGGTTCGACCGACTGCTGACCGTCACGAAGTGAAGTATCTGTAATCCAAATATCCCTCGGCATACTCATAGGC
>JAZQHX010000225.1:0-3674 GCA_045540835.1 Acutalibacteraceae bacterium
GGATGTTATTGCCGATGTTCACACAACTGATTTACGTCTTATAGCAGAAAACACATCCGACAGGATACATGTTTATTCACAGCATATGGATTCAATCCCAGTAGGCAGAGGTATGGGAACAATACTTCCCGAAGCTGTAAAAGCCACAGGTGCAGTAGGTGTTATGCTTAATCATGCCGAGTGCAAATTGACTCTTGACGAAGTTAAAGAGGCTATTAAGCGTGCCGAAGAAGTAGGGCTTGCAACTATTGTTTGTGCTGATACTGAGGATGAAATCAAGGCTATTGCCGAAATGAACCCCGATATATTAGTTGCAGAACCAAGTGAACTTATCGGCACAGGTATTGCAGTCGGCAGAGAATATGTTGACGTTTGTATCGACCTTGTTAAATCGGTAAACCCTGAAATTATGGTACTACCGTCAGCGGGTATTAGCTGTGGTAATGATTGCTATAATATCATTATGGCAGGTGCGGACGGATCGGGTTCTTCAAGCGGTATCTGTAAGGCAGAAGACCCTGCCAAAATGGCAGAGGAAATGATGGCGGCTGTCAGAAAGGCTTATGATGAAAGAAATAAATAAGTATCTTTTGGGTGCGGATATAGGTACTACCTCGCTTAAGTGTGCAGTTTTTGATACCGACGGTAATATGATAAAATCTGCAACAAAGGATTATACCTTGATAGTATCGGGCGATGATGTAGAATTTCCTGCAGACGATTATGTAAAACTCTTTGAAGAGGCTTACATCGAAGTGACGGAAGGCTTAGAAATTTCGGCATTCTCGATTGATACTCAATGTGAAACCCTTATTGTAACTGATGAAAATGATAATCCTTTAATGAATGCTATCGTATGGCTCGATAACCGCGCCTCAAGGCAAGCGGATGAGATTAAAGAGCATTTCGGCACAAAAAAGGTTTACGAGGTTACAGGTCAGCCTGAAATCACGGCTACATGGCCTGCGGCAAAACTTTTGTGGATAAAAGAAAACAAACCCCAGATACATAGTAAAATTAAAAAGGTTTTCTTGCTTGAAGATTATCTGCTTTATAAATTAACTGGCAACTTTGTAACCGAAAAAACCTTGCAGTCATCCACAATATATTTTGATATTAAAAACGACTGCTGGTGGGATGAAATGTTAGATTTCATCGGTGCTAAAAAGGAATGGTTGCCGAAACTCTGCGACAGTGGTGTACAAGTTGGTGAGTATAAGGGTGCGGCGGTAGTGACTAGCGCCATTGATCAGATTGCAGGCGCAATAGGTGCAGGCATTACCGATACAAGCGTTGTTAGCGAAATGACAGGTACTACTATGGTTGTTTTCGCACCGAGCGAAACCGTACCCGAATTCAACCCTGAAAGTATCGTACCTTGTCATAAGAATTATGACGGAAAATACTGTTTGCTTTCTTGGACTCCAACAGCAGGTATTGCTTTAAAATGGTTTAAAAACAATTTTTGCGAAAGCTTTAGTTTCAAGGAGCTTGACGATATTGCAAAGGACATTCCTGCAGGCAGTAATGGTCTTGTATTCTTGCCATATCTTTGCGGCTCTACAATGCCTAAATATAACCCTGATGCTAAGGGTGCATTTTTAGGACTTACTATGGAGCATACAAGGGGACATGCTGTAAGAAGTATATTAGAGTCTGTCGCCTCAATGCTTAAAGCAAACCTTGATTATTTAGGTGTTACCTGTACGGAAATACGTTCAATGGGTGGCGGGGCTTCAAGTCCGCTTTGGTGTCAGATTAAGGCTGATATGACACACAAAAACATCGCTATTCTCGAAAACAACGAAACTGCTTGTCTTGGCTCTGCTATACTTGCGGGTGTAGGTGTTGGCATATATAGTGATGTAAAAACCGTTTGCAAAAATATTGTGAAAATTAAAAAGGTATATAAGCCGTCGGGCGAAGATTATACCGAGTGTTATAAAAACTTCTTAGATGCGGAGGATAAAATATTATGAGTAAAATAGCATTTATAGGCTTTGGCGAGGTTAATACACCTATTGATATTATTGTAAATAAGTGTAAAGCCGCCGAGGAATCACTTATTAAAGAAGGACTTGACCTTGTTAGTGTATATCCCGTAACCGATGATTATGAGGAAAAAGACATAGCTAAGGCTTATAAGGCTTTAGAGGGAGAAGATTTCGACTGTATTATCGCTTGTATCGCAGGTTGGATTCCTACCCATGCAGTAGTTAAGGTTACAGAAAAATTCCGTCATATTCCTATGGTATTATGGGGACTTTGCGGCTGGCGTGAGGATGACAGAATAGTTACTACTGCCGACCAGGCAGGCACTACTGCACTTCGCAAAACCTTCCGTGATTTAGGTTATACCTTTAAATATGTTTACGATATTATAGGTTTACCCTCTAATTCTAAAAAGGTTGCTAATTACGCAAAGGCTGCAACTGCTGCTAAAGAGCTTCGCTTTGCCCGTGTTGGTATGGCAGGCTATCGTGATATGAACCTTTATGGCACCCTTTATGACGGAAGTTCTCTAAAGAGAGAAATCGGTCCCGAAATTGAGACCTTCGAAATGCTTGAAATCAAGCAGAGATACGATAATATAACCGCCGAGCAAAAGGCAGAGGTTATAGATAATGTTATGTCGAAATGGAATTTCTTAAAGCCCGCAAAACGTGAGGGAATGGAAATGGCAGCAGGTTATTATCTTGCTATTAAATCCCTTATCGACGAGCGTGGATATAAAGCAATTTCACTTAAAGACGTTGACGGTATGAAGAAACTTTTAGGTTTCCCACCTGCACCTATCTTTATGTTGCTTGCCGACTGCGAGGGAGTATCAACAATCCCTGAAAATGACTGCCTCGGTAATGTCACCCAGCTTATTGTAAATGCACTGACAGGTCAGTGCGGAGCATATTTAGAGTTCTACGAATTCTTCGAAAACAGCGTTCTTGCAGGTGTTCCTGATTACATTCCTAAGGAAGTAACAATGGGTGACACAACGGTTATGCCAGCGGCTTTCGGTGAACTTTCAGAGGGTATTCTCAACGTTTCAAAGGTTAAGACAGGGGAGCTTACTGTGTGCCGTCTTTTCTATGAAGACGGAAAGTATTATATGCATCTCTTAACAGGTGAGGGCAAAACTCCTCCAAAGTGGGAAGAAGCAGGTTGGACTCAACCCGCACCACAGTTACCCGGCCTTGAAATTTTCATTGACGACGTAGAGAAGTTTGCACAAAATGTTATGTGTCAGCACTATATTATCTCTTACGGTGATAATACCGAAATTATAAAGAATTTCTGTGAAATTAATGGAATAGAGATTATTTAATATTTTAAGTAAGGTTTGTTATTTATGTCACAAAAATATATGTCATTTGTTTTTGATGATGGACCGAAAGAGCCGTTATGTGATATGGTGGACAAAATTGCTATTTACGGTTGGAGAGCAAGTTTTGCTATTGTGGGTAAAAAAATCAATGATGACACAGAGAAACAACTGCGATATGCAATAAATAATAATTTTGAACTTGTGTCTCATGGTTGGAATCATGTTGATTTGTCTAATTTGAATTCAGGCGAAGAAATTAAGGAAGAAATAATTCGACCGATAACCGAAATAAAAAAACGCTTGAATTACGATATTACTATGGCGCGCTTGCCATTTATTGCTTACAATGATT
>JAZQHX010000226.1:0-9860 GCA_045540835.1 Acutalibacteraceae bacterium
AGTACCGAAAAAACCGCAATAAAAAGCATTAAGGCAATGAAAGAGCTTAATATATCCGAGGGTGATGCCGTTTTGTTTGAACGTGGCGGCGTGTACAGAGGGAATTTTGATGCTGTAAGCGGTGTTTATTACGGTTCGTACGGAAAAGGTGATAAGCCTTGCATATATGTTTCCAAAATGAATTATGCAAAAGCGGAATGGAAACATATTAGCGGCAATATCTGGAGTGTTGGTGCCCCCGATACAAGTGATATAGGAATTGTTGTATTGAATCATGGCGAAAAGGTTGGCTTTAAGAAAAAAACCGTTGATGAACTGAAAAATGACGGCGATTTTTACTATAAGTTTTATCAGGTATTTTTCTATAGCGAAAGCAATCCTTGCGAAAAATGGAACAGCATTGAAATGGGAGACCTGAATCATACGATTTTAATTCTTCCTGATGTTCACGATGTAACTATTGAGAATATAACCTTTAAATACGGCGGCTCAATGGCAATTCAGGGACTTCATGGTGCTAAAAACATTACGGTACGCAATTGTGAAATCGGTTGGATGGGTGGCTGCTATCTTCCTAATTATAAGGACGGATTTGTTCGTTACGGTAACGGAATAGAATTCTGGAACGGGTGCGAAAACGTGCTTGTAGAGGATTGCTGGATTTACCAGATTTACGATAGTGGACTTTCTCACCAGGGTAACGGAACATTTGTTGAAAAGGATATTACTTTCAGACGTAATCTTATTGAGTATACCTCCTTTGCATCTATTGAATACTGGACACACGACCAAAACAAAAATTCAATGGAGAATATTACCTATGCCGATAATGTACTGCGTTTTGCAGGCTACGGTTGGGGAGATGCACAACGTCCCGATATACACGCATATCATATTTTATCCACAGGAAAAATGGATCATAAATGCTCAAACTTTAAAATAACAGGCAATGTTATGGATATGAGCACAAGAGGTCTGATTAAATGTACCAGTAAGGTAGGAACATTGCCCGAGATTGAGGGTAATACATATATTCAGACCTACGGCGGTCAGCTTGGCGCTTATGGCGATGTTGACAGCCCAATAGAGTATTTTAGCGGAGATATTGTCGAAAAGGTGAGGGAAATTTTCGGCGACACTTCTGCAGAAATAAAATTTTATAAAAGTGGTGATAACAATGAAAGGAAAAGTTAAAAGACTCCTTGCAACAGGTTTTGCATTTACCCTTTTGGCAACCGGTGCATTAAGTGCTTCTGCTGCACCGACGGTTTCGGAGGATTTTACTGACGGCATATCCTTTGTTGCGTTAGGCGACTTGGATACTGACGGCAAATTAGCCTCCTCTGACCTTACAATGCTGCGTCAGATTCTTCTTAATAAAGACGGCGTTGCATCAAAGTATGCAGATTCCAATGCAGACGGCTCTGTTACTTTAAAGGACCTTGTTCGTCTAAAGAAGGATACAGCGGCACTGAAAAAGCCTGCTGTTATTGAAGACGGTGTATTAAAGCTTAACGGAACAGCCTATTTTGCTGATGAATTGGTTTCTCTTTTAAAGACTGATACCGAGTATCAGATAAGCTATGACGTAGTTTCCGAAAATGGAATTACACTTTCCGTAAAGGGCGCTACCGAGAAGGTTTATAACAGTGGTAAAGGCACAAAGAGCTTCAGTCACATTTTAAAAACCGGGGATAGCTTGACTGCAAACAGCGGTTTGGAGCTTTCACTCTCGGGAGTAGGCACAATTGACAATATCGTAATCAGTGAAATCACTGACACCTGGACTGACGGTGATTCGTCAGAACAGGGCGCAAACGATATATTTTAATAAGGGAGGAAGCTTGAATTATGAAAAAGAAAATTTTATCTTTATTGCTTGCATTAGCGGTAATTCTCAGCGCTTTCTCGGGAATGTTGGTTTCTGCATCTGCAACCGATGATGTTGAAGCTTTGGTTAAGAGCGCATTTAAGACATATGTTGCCAAAACAGGTAACGCATCAACCGGTGCGGATGCATTGGCGGCGGTAAACGAAGCAATTGCTCCCTATATTGCCGTGTATGATACTACCGAAACAGATACAAAGGGATACTTCATCCGTCACAGCGCCGATGGTGTTAAGGATGGAGCGACTGCATCGGCAGATTATCCGCTTAACATTCCTGGTCATGATGGCGCATTTGCGGCACAATTTTTGATTAAAGACGAAAACGGCACTCAGGTTTGCACCGTAGGTACCGCAGCTTCCATTCCCCACACTGTAGAGGATTTGGGTACATTAACAACCGAAATTTATTCGGTCGGTAATTCGAATTTTGAGGTAAATGCCAACGGAAATATTACTGCATATACAGGAAACGCAGAAAAAATCGTAATACCTTATATTGAGGGTACTTATCCGACCTTTGCAACAAGTGCGGCAAGCACAGTTGCAACAAACGGAACTAACAATCTTGATAAAGTCAAGGTTATTATGATTTACAGCAACAAAAAGCAGTTGCCTACAAAAGCACTTGAAAATACTACATCGCTTAAAGCTGTTGTTTTGGGTGTTGGTGTAAGAGACATTCGAGAGAAGGCATTTAGCGGCTCCTCGGTAAAATATATGCTTATGTCTGCAAGTATGCATTACAATGCGAATGCTTGCGTGGAAACGGGCAACGGCTATTTTGACTATGGTGCTTTCCAAAACGCTAAACAGCTTCAAAATATCACTCTTGCAACATATCAAGGTTGGTCAAAAGGTGATAGGAAAATAACTGGCTATGCGGCATATAATATGCCTGATTATGTTAACTATAATGCATCAGGAAACATATATGACAATACAGCACTTTTAGATTTATATTATAAAGGTAGCGGTACACAGAACATAAGTTCAAAAACTGGCGGTACAGCTTCGGTAGCAGGTGAACGCATAGGTCCCTCCAAATGGATTTCAAGCGATATGCCGCTTAATCAATCTGCTGCTTTAGCACAGATTGCTGCCGACAGCATAGCAATTGATACTTCTTCTACTGCTGATTCGGTAAAGGATGCTATTGTATCTGCCTACATAAACACAGCAATTACAGCAGAATGGACCGAGACCCCTGTTATCGATACAACTGCATTTACGGTTGACGGTGTTTTAACTTTAGCACTTGACGGCAAAGAAATTGATATTGACGTATGCAATATCATTGCCGATGAAGAAAAGCCCACAATTGACGAGGCTGTTATTGCTGATATTAAATCAGCTTTTAAATCTTATGTTAGCCAAAAAGGCAATGCTTCTGCTAAGGATACATTAGTCACCTTTGTTGATTCAATTGTAAATAATGCAACTGTTTCAATTGAGTCTGACGAGCATTTCTTTATTTACCACGCAGTAGACGGTGTTTATGATAAAGCCGCCGATTATCCTGTTTCTATCCCAGGTCATGACGGATATGTTTCAGCAGTATTTACCGTTGCAGATGCAAACGGCGTAGTATTAGGTACTGTTGGTGCAGTAGATGTTATTCCCCACATTGAGGAAAATTTAGGTACACTTACAACAGATGTTTACTCGGCTGACAGCGCAGTATTTACTACCGATGCAAGCGGTAATATTACAGGCTATTCGGGTAGTGCTGAAAAGATTGTTATTCCTGCAAGCTTTAGCGGTACTATTAACCTTAAAGATGCAGCAGGCAAGGATTCTGTAAAAGCAATTGTAATCGGCGACCGTTCAGCTACTAAACGTAATATTCGAATAGCAAATGATTCTTTCAAAAATTGGGGATCATTACGTGCCGTAGTATTACCAAAACAAATTGCTAATACACAAGGTATAGGCGAGGCCGCATTTGCAAATAATGCAAATCTTAAATACGTTAATATGCCTCACGGTATTAACGGTGACGGTGGCAGCGGTTACGGCTATCTGAATTACGGTGCTTTCCAGAACTGTGTAGTATTGGAAAATGCTATGTGTAGTTGTTGTGGAAAACAGCCAAGCTGTACTTTCTTTAGCAATGTATATAATAACACTGCTATAAGATATGTTGTAACTCCACAATGGTGTAATGGTGGTAGTTATACAAATATTTCTACACACTCTTATACAGAGGGTACTTTTGTATATCTTACACATGCTAATAATGCTAATGCAACTCTTACCCGTGCAGCTACATTAGCACAGGAGGCTGCTAATAAGTACGCATACAGCGAGGGTGACAGTGCTGATACCGTTAAGGCGGCTATTGTTGCAGGTTATTCAGCTAAAACATTAACATCAGCAATCACAGCCGACTGGAACGATACTTTCACAGTAACAAACGGTAAGGCATCGGGTATACTTACCCTTACTCAGGGCGATTATTCAGTTGATGTTGAATTTAATTACAACCCCTATGCAGGTCTTAATTCTTTGAGTGTTGACGGATATTCAATTTCTCCCGAATTTGATGCCGAAACCTATGAATACACATTAAGCGTATTGGGAACAGTTAATTCTGTTAATATCAATGTATCCCCTGTAGTTGGAGCACAGGCTGACCTCACAAGCGGTGCTTATGACCTTGAAATAGGCGAGAATGTATTTACAATCAATTCAAAGCTTACTTCGGGTACAGTTGTAACCTATACACTTAAAATTACACGTCAGGAAATACCCACCGAGACTATTGACGGTATTGAAAAAGCATTTAAGGCTTATGTTGATAACAAGGGCAACAATGCTGAGCCTGAGGCACTCTTAAGCTATATAAATAATGCTATTGCTCCTGCAAGTGTAGAATATGATACCAACGGCATATTCATCCGCCACGCAGTAGACGGTGTTTACGATGAAAATGACGACAGTTATCCCATAGTTATAAAGGGTCACGACGGCTCTGTAGCGATAACTCTTAAGGTTTATAACAAGGACGGCGCTTTAGTTGCAAACTACGGCGGTCTGGCTTCTATCCCTCACAAAGAAGAAAACCTTGGAGAGCTTACCTACGATATTTTCTCTTATGATGATGTAGAATTTGGTGACAGCGCATTTGGAATGGATTCCGATGGTAACATTACCGGCTACACAGGCGATGCCGAAAAGATTATTATTCCTTCGGATTTTGCAGGCAAGATTGCATTTACTGCTGACAGCGTTCCTAACAAGGACAGCATTAAGGCAGTTGTTATTGGCGGTTCTGATTGCGCTTCTATGACACTTATTATTGAAAATAACAGCTTTAGCGGCTGGCAGTTACTCCGTGCAGTAGAATTGCCCAGAAAGATGATTTCCAATCCTGACACAGGTATTGGCGCATTTGCCTTTGCTTACAACCCCGTTCTTAAATATGTTGATTTACCCGGCAGTCTAAACAATACAAGCGGTGGCTACGGAGCTATTAAATACGAGGCTTTCCGTGATTGTCCCGTACTTGAAAACGTTACCTCAAGTAATACTAATGGGTCGATGCCGTCGGCGCAGTTCCAGACGAATATATTTATGGGTACTGCTGTAAGAGATTACATCTATGAAGGTTGGTATCAGTTTGGTACAGGTGCTAATGCTAATAATGTAGCTACTAATCCAACTTACAAAGAGGGAACACAGGTTATTCTTGCAGCAGGTGGAGACGGCGGAGCACTTACTCCTACCTTTACTCGTGCGGCTACTATGGCGCAGGAAATGGCTGATACATTAACCGTTACAGCTGATAATGCAGCTTCTGCACTTACTACAATTACAGGCACATACAGCTCTAAGCTTACAAATGTTAAGGCTTCTTGGGCTGATGATTACAGCGGACTTGTACTTACCTATGGCAACTACAGTATTACTGTTATTTGCAACAAGGAAAGCTACAACACAGCTATCGGTATTACAATGAATTCCGGTGTTGATTACAGATTCAATGCTCCTTGTGGTATTCGCTTTACCTACAATCTTAGCGGACTTGATGCACTTCTTAATGATGATAGTGTAGCTGACGTTAAGTTAGGAACTCTTATTGCTCCGGCAGACTTTATTTCGGGCGACTTTACTCATTTTGAGCTTACAAACAAAGGTAAGTCTTATCTTGATATTGTTGCAACCTATATAAAGGACTCAAATTCAGTTGCAGCTGTACTTTCTAATATTAAGGAAGAAAACTACAACCGTGAATTCTCTGCTATAGGTTATGCAATGATTACCTATACAGACGGTACAATTAAGTATGTATATGCTGACGAATGTGTTGCAGCAAGACCTTCAAGTGTTGCTGAAAATGTGCTTGAAAACGGTTCTTCCTTAACTGACGAAGAAAAGAACGTGCTCGAAAGCATTGTTGATACAGCAGCAGCTTATACAATGAACTGGATTGATACTGAATACAGCAGCAGTGATGCACAGGCAATGACTATGCGAAACAGCATTCTGGCAACATCTTCTGCTTCGGTAGATACAACTGTTTACACAGGTGAAACCTACTACATAAACGAAGAAAACTTTGATACCTATAAGTCGATGCTATCGATGATTCCCTCAGGTTCAATAGTTCTCTTTGAACGTGGCGGAACCTACCGTGTAGGTGGTATTACAGTACCGCAGAATAATATCTATTTCGGCGCTTACGGTGAGGGTGCTAAGCCTAACATCTATGGCTCAGCTAAGAACTTTGCTGACAGCACATGGAAAAACGAATCAGCTAACATCTGGTCGGTTTCTGACATTACTGCCCTCGAAGATAACGATGCAGGTATTGTAATTTTTGATGACGGCAAAAAGGCTGGAACAAAGAAAGCAACACTTGCAGAGGTTACAGCAGACGGTGACTTCTGGTACGATTCTGCAAACGATAAGGTTTATCTTTATAGTGCAGTTAATCCTGCTGATGCCTGGAACAGCATCGAAATCGGTGTAAATGCCTATATCTTTGAAATTAACGGTAAAAATAACATAACAGTTGATAACCTTAATATCCGTTATACCGGTGCTCACGGTATATCTATTCAGGGCGGTTCATCAAATGTGAATATTACAAACTGTGAAATTGGATATATCGGCGGTTCTTATATGACTCATACAGGCACCAGTACAGTACGCTTCGGTAACGGTGTTGAAATTTGGTGCGCAGCAAGCAATGTTACTGTTGATAATTGCTGGGTACATCAGATTTATGATACCGGTCTTACTCATCAGGGTACTGCAACAGTAAACAGCGGTTCATTGTTTACGCAGGAGAATATCACATTCTCGAACAACCTTATTGAATACTGTGCACTTGCTTCCATTGAGTACTGGACCTCTTCAAGCGGAAGTGCTACAGATTATAACTGGTTTAAGAATATCACTTATTCGGATAACATCTGTCGTTTCGCAGGCTACGGCTTTGGTACACAGGGTGTAAGCAGAACTGGTTATCATCTTTACACCTCTAAAGATGCTTTGAATGCAATTTCTGCAGACGGTGACCTTGATACCTTCTATGTATCGGGTAATATCTTCGATACCGCACGTGGTGGACTTATGCAGCTTGCAGGTTGCCACTATGTATCTGCTTTGCCTCAGCTTTCAGGCAACACCTATATACAGAATAACGGCGGTGTTTTAGGTGTTCTTGCTACCGAATTCAGCGGTGGATCTACTACAGCTACTACAAACTATTATGCCGATTCACAGGCATCAACAACAATGACAAAGACATTTAAGGATGCAACTGCTACTGTTATTGTGTATTAATCAAAAATCGATTTAATTAAAACTGAATAATTTTAAGGGATTTTCCGTCGTAAAGGCGGAAAATCCCACCCACAAAACGTTTTAGGTTGACGAGAGCTTAATTTGAGAAATATGCAATTAAGCTGTCATTAGCTTAAAAAATAAGCTTGATATTCTTATAAATTTATCTGTCAATTTAAGACAGGAAAGGAATGGTTATAAAATGAAGGTTAAATTGTTGTCAATATTATTGGTGATTACTATGTTACTTACAGTATTTACCGGTACTACATTATTTGCAACAACGGAGGTTGATAAATACTCTGTATCTGATTCCGAAGAAACAGAAGCTTTACTTACCAAAACCGCAGAAAATTATTTAAAAAATGCAAAGAATAATGCTTCAAGCGAAGGCTTAAAAAAGGCTATCAACGATGTTTTGGGTGCAGGTGAGGTTGAACAATTCTTTATAAATCACGCTGTAAACGGTGTGTATGACGAGGCAACAGATTACCCGATTTCTATTCCCGGTCATGACGGATATGTTTCGGCAGTAGTATCGGCTTATGGCTCTAAAGTGGGCGTTATATCAACTATAGTACATAGTGAAGAAAATCTTGGCACACTTACTACAGATGTGTTTTCTACCTCTAATTCTAATTTTACTCTTAATAACAGAGGCTATATTACCGGTTACACAGGAAATGCCCAAAAAATAGTAATTCCAGAAAGCTATAGTGGTAGAATAAGTTGGGCTTCGAGTACAAATAACGATACGGTTAAGGTAATGGTTATTGGTAATGCTGACAGCGAAATGACATTGGATATAGCAGCTAACAACAAGCTTTTTGCCTCACTTTATGCTGTGTCAATGCCTAAAAAAATCAACGGAAGATTAGCTGTAGGAGCTTATGCCGATTGCGTAAATTTAAAATATGTAAAGTTACCGCACGAAATTAGCTATAGTAGCGGCACAACCGTTAATAATGAAGCTTTCAAGGATTGCGAAAAGCTTGAAACAGCTTATTGTACCTGTTGCGGAAAAATGCCCGAAGCAGTTTACGGTACCGGTGTATTCACAAATACAGCAATAAAAAGTTATTATTTGCCTGAAAATATTTCTTTGGTTTCGGGTGTTAAGTTAGAGGATACTTTTGGCAAAACCCCTTCGTTCAGCGAGGGTGAAACAGTAGTTTTGACTGCACAGCAGCAAAAGGAAGCTAATATAACACGTGCTGCAACCTTGGCTCAGCAAAAAGCATACGAATATACTTTAAAGGAAAACGATACTGCCGAAACCGTAAAGCAAGAAATAATTTCAAGCTTTAATTCCTTGAACGGAACTGAAAATTTTTCTGCTGACTTTGGAAAAACATTTAAAAAAGATGGTATCAAGGCAGAGGGAATTTTAAGTCTTTCGGGTGACGGGGTTACAATACAAATAGATTATTATTCCAATCCTTCTGCAGGTATTTTGTCACTTGATATTTCGGGATATACTTTAACTCCGGAATTTGACCCTGAAATAAACGAATACTCTTTAAAAGTGCCGTTTACGGTAGAAGATTTAAAGGTTGAAGCCCGTCCGGTATATGGAGCTTACGTTAAGGAGATTACAGGATATAATAATCTTTCCGTAGGTGATGGAAACAGCATAGTAATAAAAACCGTAACACCGAACGGCAGTCCTTTGGATTATACTGTAAAGGTTGAACGTTTAGAGGATAAAACCGAGCTTAACAATAAGGTTAAAAAGGCTTTTGAAGCCTATATTGATAAGGCTGGTAATAAAGCTGATATAAATGGAATATTGGCGGCCGTAAACGAGGCTATAGCTCCCGCAAAGGCTACTCTTTCAGAAGAAGAGTTCTTTATTCGTCACGCAGTTGACGGTGTGTTTGACGATGACCCCGATGAAAGCACAAGACTTTCCATTCCTGGTCATGACGGTTATGTTTCGGCTGTATTCAGGATTTCAGAAGACGATATGGTTGTATCTATTCTTGGCACAGTTCATAAAATATCCCATATTGAAGAAAACCTCGGCATACTTACAAAGTCGTCGGACGAAGATTTTGTTGTTGATGAGAACGGAAATCTTATTGACTATACAGGAGATGCACAAAAAGTTATAATTCCGTCATTTGTTAAGAATATTAAATCTACCGGTGCAAAGAAAAACGCAGGTCTTAAAAAAGCTG
>JAZQHX010000227.1:0-1510 GCA_045540835.1 Acutalibacteraceae bacterium
CGGAACCCTTATCGGAAGATGAATCGGTATTGCTTTGAGCCGAGGTATCGGTCGAATTATTCTCGGTTCCTGTACCCTCGTCTGTGCTTCCTGCAACTGTGCTGTCGGAAGCTGCGTCAGACGACGTTTCCTCTTTGCTTCCGCAGGCCGCAAAAGAGGTCAAGCATATTGCAATAAGCAATAAAACGGATAAAAACTTTTTCATAATTATTCTCCTTTTAATATTTTTAGCCTGTAATTCCTATACGGTCTATACTCTTAATAAAGCCCTTTTGTACAAACATATAGATAATTAGCATAGGCAAAATAAACATAAGACATCCTGCCATTGTGACAGCCGTAATAATATCGGTATTATTACTTACACTTGAGGTTATATTAACTATCATATTAGCTACCGATACCGCAAGCGGATAGTTTTCCGAGGTATACATAACTGCAAGGAAATAGTCATTCCAATGCCAGATTACTGCAAATACACTAACGGTTAAAATAACCACTCTCGAAGACGGTAATGCTATTCTGAAAAATGTGGAAAGAGCCGATGCACCGTCAATCTGTGCCGCCTCTTCAAGTTCTTTGGGAAGTCCCTTAAAGAACTGCATATAAATGAAAATCATAATTCCGCTTCTGAGTCCCACACCGAAAATTGACGGTAAATAAAAGGTAAGCGGTGTATCAAGTATATTTATCTTTATATCAGCACCGGTTATTTTGTTTATTAAACCGACTATTCCCAAAAAATCAAGATTTGAAAAGTTAACAACGGTCGGAATGATTATCATTGTAGAGGGTACTATAATGGTCATCATAAGCGCCGCCATAGTGATTTTTTTGGTAGCAAAATCAAATCTTGCAAGACCGTATGCCGCTATTGAGCAGGAAAAAATCTCTAAAAATGCACTTACTATTTCAAGGGTAAGGGTATTTTTCAAGGAACTGGTGAAATTCAATACCTTAAAAGCATTTTTGAAATTATCCCAAGTAAAATTCTGCGGCAACCATACTATTCCCGAATTCAAAAAATCCTCGGGCGACTTAAATGCCGAACTCATCATATAAATAAGCGGATAGACTACAAGATAGCCTATTGATAAAAGAATGAAATACCTGAAAACGGTAAAAGAAATACTTTTTATTGTTAAAAGTCTTTTATACTGCTTAAGTCGAGCAGCCTCCGAATAATTTTTCATTTCTCACCCTCCTATTCCCAACGCTTCATACAGAACTTGTTGAACAGTAATATGAGAAGTCCCATAAACGAGCTTATAACAGCAAAGAATATCCACATCATTGCCGAGCTTTCGGCATACATCTGAGACTGCATATAAGAATAAGCGGTTTCCATTACAATATCGGTTTTTGAGGTAAGCATTTCAACAGTAGTGAAAACAATAACCAAAACCGTAACCCTTGACAATTGCGGGAATGTAATGTACCAGAATTCCTCCCATTTGGTAGCACCCTCAACGTGAGCCACCTCATAAAGTAAATCGGGGATTGCCTGCAT
>JAZQHX010000228.1:0-4713 GCA_045540835.1 Acutalibacteraceae bacterium
AAAAATGCAAATTCCATCAATGTGAATGCAGTAATGCGGTTATATTGAATTAGTTTGGCGACTATCGGAGTTTGCGTTTTTTGTGCGTCTGCTTCGGTAGGCGCACTTTTTATTTATTAACAAAAAGATGCCATTTCTATTTTGCATCATTTACACAAATCAGGGAAAATTTTATCTGCACCTAATTCAGAAAAAATAAACCAATTCTGTGACAGCTTCAACTCAGAATTCAGCCACAGGGCAGAAACCGAATATGAAATTCACATTCTAAAAGATGCTGATGAATTACGCAATTTTTTGATTTTGAATTTTTTCGAATATGACGGCTTCGACAAAGAAAAACTTATGTCTATTTGCAACAACGATTTATTTGCAGGCAAGCTTTTAAAGGATTTTATTGACCGTATTTTTAAATGACTTTTTTCTAAAACATTAAAGTTCCCTCACAGGCCCCCTCATTGAGGGAGCTGGATTTTGCGTAGCAAAAGACTGAGGGAGTATTTACTGTAACTCCTTCCGTCACACTGCGTGTGCCACCTTCCTCTTAGAGGAAGGCTACTTTTAATTCACTTTATATTTTAAAATGCGTTAGAAGTTTTCATACTTCTAACGCATTTGTTTTATCATCTGTTTTATTCAATTTCAAGTTCTTTTATAGAGCGGAGCTGGTAATCGACATTCTTTAAAAGCTCGGGCTTTTTAAGGGCAACCGCTGCGCCTTTTACAACCGCATACTCGGGGTCATCGAGCAATTTTACGGGTATATTAAGGTATTCGGAAAGCTTATCTGAAAGTCCCGACAGCTTTGCACCGCCACCTGCCAGATACATTCCGTCATTAGTAATATCCGCCACCAAATCGGGGTCGGTTTTATTAAGCACGGCACGAATAGCATTACAAATAGAATTGATTGTATCAATTATTGCTTCATACACTTCGCTACCCGATATTTCAAAGCTTTCAGGCAGTCCTGAAAACACATTTCTTCCCTTGGCAGAAACCGCAACCTCAATATCGTGCTTAACGGCTGAGCCGATTTTAATTTTTATCATTTCGGCAGTAAGCGGTCCTATTTCAATATTATATTCCTTTCTGACATAACGTATAATCTGATTATCAAAATCAAGGGAAGCCGTCTTAGAGGAATCACAAGCCGCAATTCCGCCCATTGAAATAACCGCAATATCGGTAGTGCCTGCTCCAATATCTACAATAAGCGTACCACGTGGTTCTTCAAAGTCTATTCCCAGTCCGAAAGCGATTGCAAGCGGGCCTTCGATTACGGAAATGCTCCTTCCCCCTGCCGATTCAACAACGTTTGCCATTGAATGGTGCTGCAATTCGGTAAGACCTGCAGGCAATGTTGCCATAATACGAGGGCGCATTATGCGGTTACCGAAGGCTTCGTGCATATAGTTTTTAAGCATCATTTCCGCTATGTCATAATCGGCAATAGCACCCCTTTCAATGGGGTTGACACAAGTAAGACTATCGGGTGTTCTGCCCAAAGTCTGCTTTGCCTTTTCGCCGTAATAAACCGGCTCCCAGGTCTCAGAATCAACCGTTACAACATTCGGTAATTCCAATACCACCTTAGAGCTTGAAAAAATTACGGTTTTATTTGTTCCTAAATCTATTCCTATATCTGTTGCCATTTTATCCCTACTTTTTATCCTTATTATATGTTATAAGTCCCGTTATACAATAAACCGATTCAGCACCACTTGATAACAACTGCTTTGCGCATTCATTCAATGTAGCACCCGTAGTTTTAATATCATCTACAAGCAGAATCCTGCCTGATATTCTTTTTATCGGATAATACTTATCCTTTACGTTTTCCTCTCGTTTATCGGCTTTGGTTTTATGCTGGCTTTTACGCTTATTCTTACAGCCGAGCGCATTTTCAACAAGCGGAATTTTGAGTATTTCGGACATTTTTGCGGCTATTTCCCCGCTTTGATTAAATCCACGGCGTCTATATGATTTACTTGATAACGGAACATAGCAAATACCGTCAAATTGAATATCCGAATATACATATTTAAAATTAAGTGACATTTGCTCTGCAAAAAATTCAGAAACATACTTTTGCCGTCTGAATTTATAAGCGTACATTGACTTCTGTGCACCGCCTTTATTATAAAAAGGTGCTGTAATTGCCGAAAAGGAATAAACCTTTTTATTGCAGTCACACTTACCCTTAGGCAAGCCGCATTTTATACACTGCTTGTCCGCATTTATACGGTGTATTAGTTCATAACAGCAGTCACAAAAATACTCGCCCTCTTCAATTATTTCCCCACAATCAAGGCAATAATTAGGATACACAAATGCGATAATCTTATTAAATAATTCTTTAAAAATCATTTTTTACCGCATCCGTTATATATGTTTTAAGCATAGTATATCTCAGGGTTTTACGGTCATTAGCCGCCATTTCTTCCCAGACAGCCTCACTGCCGACGAGAATCAGCATCTTTTTTGCCCTTGTAACAGCGGTATACAAAAGGTTACGATAACGTAGCTTGGTAGGCACTTCACAAAGCGGAATGATTACATAATCGTATTCACTACCCTGACTTTTATGCACCGTTACAGCATACGCCAGTTCAAGCTGTGACAAATCCTCCGAAAAGTAGGTTGCCACCCTATCGTCATACCTGACTTTAATTATTCCGCCTCTTATATCAATATCGGTAATATATCCCACGTCGCCGTTAAATATACCGTTGCCGTACTCGCCGTTATCCTTTCTGTACTGCAAATCGTAATTATTCTTTATCTGCATAACCTTGTCACCCAGTCGCAGATAAATCCCTTTGTACGCAAGCTGAGGCATACCCTTTTTATGCGGATTTAATTTTTCCTGCAGCAGGTTATTAAGGTTTACTGTCCCCGTATCAAGCTTTCTTGACGGGCACAGAATCTGCGCATCGGTCAAAGGATTTATACCGTAAGCCTTAGGCAGTCTTTCGGTCACAAGCTCCAAAAGAGTGTCAACCGTAGTATATTTATCATTCCGCCTTAAAAAGAAGCAGTCAGAATCCTTTCTCTGAAAATCTGCCTTTTCGCCGTCAATTATAGCGTGAGCATTGGTGATAATCATACTCTCCTTAGCCTGACGAAAAACCTTTTTAAGTCTTATAGACGGGAAAACATCGGCAGCTAAAATATCGCCCAAAACATTGCCTGCGCCTATACTTGGTAGCTGGTCGGAATCCCCTACAAGTATTATTCTGCAGGACAGTCTTAGCGCCTTTAACAAACTGTCAAACAAAAGGGTATCAATCATTGAAGCTTCATCAATAATTATAACATCACAGTTAAGGGGATTTTTCTCATTTCGGGAGAATTCCTTACCCTCACCGTCAGTCCACTCAACCTCTAAAAGTCTATGTATAGTTTTGGCTTCCCTACCTGTAAGCTCGGTCATACGCTTTGCCGCTCTACCCGTAGGAGCCGCCAGTTCAATATCAAGATTTCTATATTCAAAAAGCTTAATAATAGCATTAAGCGTCGTCGTTTTTCCCGTTCCCGGACCGCCCGTAAGAATCAGAATACCGCTGTCAAAGGCTTCAATTATAGCCCTGCGCTGGAGTTCTTCAAACTTGATTCCAAGCACACTCTCAACGTTATCAATTTCAATTTCGTCCACCGTAACGGCAGAATCAATATACCGTTTAACCGCCAACAAACGAGAAGCTATATGCTTTTCTGCAGTATTATAATTGGGTATTGAAATAAATTCCTCTTTACCCACCGTTTGAGAATGAAGTCTGAAACATTCTATAAGCCTATCACAGCAGATTTCCACCGTACTTTCCTTACAGTCAAGCAGTCTGCAGGAAACCTCTATAAACTTATTTCTCGGCAGACACGTATGCCCGTTACTGAGGTTTTTTCGCAACACATATTCAAGTCCTGCCGATACACGAAGCTCGTTATCGTGCTCAAAATCCAAATCAGCGGCTATATCCTCAGCAATTTCAAAGCGGAAGTCTATCCCCTCCTCACAAAGTGAATAGGGGTTACTTTTTATAATCTCAATCGATTTATTACCGAATCTACGGTAAATATTAAGTGCCTTATCGGGGGTGATGCCGTATTTAGAAAGCATAACCATAATATCCCGTATACCGTATTGCTTTTTATATTCCTCACTTACCGCCAAGGCCTTATTAAGTGAAATTCCCTTTATAATCGTAAGCTGTTCGGGATTATTACCGATTATTTCGAGTGAATCCTCCCCAAACCGTTCCACTATTTTTGTAGCGGTTGAAGGTCCAATTCCCTTTATTGCTCCCGATGACAAATAACGCAAAATTGCCGCCGCATTCTGCGGAGTTTTACGTTCAAAGCTTTTTACACTCAGTTGCTTGCCGTATGTTGGGTGAAAGGTAAAATTCCCATGAAAGGTGGCTAAGTCCCCCTCGTTCAAAAAGGGCATAATTCCCA
Source organism: Acutalibacteraceae bacterium (assembly GCA_045540835.1). GTDB lineage: Bacteria > Bacillota > Clostridia > Oscillospirales > Acutalibacteraceae > UBA737. The sequence continues at coordinate 4,459 of JAZQHX010000228.1, forward strand.
CAACGGTCAAAAGCTCCTTTTCGGCTTTTACTACGGCTACCGTATAAGCATTGGAATCGTTGCGGAAGGTTATTCTTTCCACAGTACCCTCAACGCATTCCATTTCCTGCGGTAAAGTATCCGTTTCCACAACATTCCCTCCTTAGCCAAAGCATTTAAACTAAACTCAGTAAATTTATCTGTTCTGCAATATCCAGCGGATAAAGCTCTATACTATGTCTTTGTGATATTCTTATACAGCTTTCAAGTGTTTCA